>DUTL01000100.1 GCA_012842105.1 Candidatus Fermentithermobacillaceae bacterium
GCGAACTTAACCCCGGCGCCCCGGGATTCCAAAGCATCCATAAGCCTCTTTACATGCAGTTGCGCCTGGGCAATCGCCATCCCGTAACCCGGTACTATGATCACTCGTCTTGCATCTTCGAGAATACGCCCGGCAGTCATTTCATCACTGGTTTCGTCAGCCGGTGTTTCAGGTGTCTGCACCTCTTCCGTGGCAGGTGAAACTTCGGGTAAAGGTTTGGCTGCAGGTGCCTTCATTTCCGGTTTTGACGGTTTGGCGATGGCACCGCTTAACACGTTCATCAGCGACCGGTTCATTGCCTTGCACATGATTTGAGTGAGGATAAGTCCTGATGCCCCTACGATAGCTCCAACGGCTACCAGCAAAGGTTCTGAAATTGTGAAGCCTACAATAGACCCTGCCAGGCCCGAAAATGAGTTGAGAAGGGAAATTGTAATAGGCATGTCAGCCCCGCCAACCCGGATGGCGAAAAGCACGCCGTAGGCAAGGGATATGGCCATAACCAGCAGTGAGACCGGAACTACTGTGGCCTTGATAACAAGCGTAGAAACTCCCAGGGCCAGCATCGCCACGATGCTCAGGTTTGACAGCAGGTTATGGTTTGGAAGGTGCACAGGCCTCTGGGTCATACGCCTGTCGAGTTTCGCAGCTGCTATCAAACTGCCGCTGAGAGTCAAGCCGCCGACCATAAGAGCGAGTTGGCTGGTGAGTTTGTTAAACGTAGCCATTTCAGCGTACTTATCCGTGATTTCAGCAATTGCCACAAGGGCGGAAGCTCCTCCACCCAGTCCGTTTAGCAGGGCAACCATCTGTGGCATTTGGATCATAGTTGCCTTTGCAGCCATTAAGTAGCCCAGGCTGGCACCTACTGCCATGGCTACCCAAAGCAGGGGCACGCTTAAGATGCGGTTTTTCCAAAGAACCAGCAAAACAGCGATTAACATGCTGAGGGCACTGAGCCTATTGCCACGAACAGCGGTCCGGGGAGAACTCATCCATTTAATGCCAAGGAGGACCAACCCTGCAAGCACGACTGAAATTACAATATATATTTGATCCATCTCGACACCCCGTTATCTAATTCTTGAACATCCTCAACATGCGGTCTGTAACCACGAAGCCGCCTACAAGGTTAATACAAGCCAGAACTATGGCGATAAAACCAAATACTTTGCTTCCCTGGTTCACTGCCAGTGCAGCAGAGACCAGGGAACCAAGGATTGTTACGCCTGAAATAGCATTTGTTCCTGACATAAGCGGTGTGTGAAGCAGTGAAGGGACTTCACTTATTACTTTGTACCCAAGCCAAGTTGCAACTGCGAATACAACGATTAAAAAAAGCGCGTTCATATGTGCGCCACTCCTTGTGTTTTAGTTAAGCCCCATGGCTTCTCTGGCTCCGGCGTGAACCAGTTTACCGTCTTTGCATACCAGTGAGGATGCGGTTATTTCATCTTTAAGATCCACAACGATCTTTCCGTCTTTAACGAAGTTTGAAGCATAGTTAAGGACGTTTTTCGCAAACATGGTCGTTGAACTCTCCGGAACCATCCCGGGGATGTTCTTGGTTCCGTCTATGCTTACACCGTATTTTTCAATTACCTCTCCACCTGAGGTTAGCTCGCAGTTTCCTCCCTGGTCAATTGCAACGTCTACGATTGCAGAACCAGGTTTCATTGCTTTTACCATTTCTTCAGTTACCAGTACAGGTGCCAGCCGTCCGGGGACAAGAGCAGTGGCTATGACAATGTCCGACTTAATGATAGTGCCCTTAATGGCTTCCCGTTCTCTAATCAACCATTCTTCAGGAAGGTGCCTGGCATAACCGCCCTCGCCTACTGCTATTCCTGACGGGACACCTGTATCGACTACCCTGGACCCAAGGCTTTTGGCATGTTCTGCTGCATCAGGCCTGATATCCACTGCATGAACTACAGCGCCCAGCCTTTTTGCAGTTGCCACTGCTTGAAGGCCGGCAACCCCTGTGCCCAACACTGTAACGTTTGCCGGCGGAATCATTCCTACCGCTGAGCCAATCATAGGCATGAATTTGGGGAGGCGGTTTGCGGCCATGAGTACAGATTTATACCCTGCGACTGTGCTCATGGAAGTCAATGCATCCATAGCCTGGGCTCTGGAAATTCGTGGAATGCCGTCGAGGGTGAGCCCAACTACACCTTTTGCTGAGAGTTTTTTGATCATCTCATGGTTTGACGGAGCAGCCGGGTGCAAGAAAGTAATCAGCACCTGGCCTTCGTGCATCATGTCTACTTCGTGCATGTTCTTGGCGGAATTGAAAAGAGGCTCCTTAACTTTCAATATAATATCCGCTTCGCTGTACAGTTCTTCAACATCGTCAACTATGGCCGCGCCGGCTTTTGCATATTCATCATCAGAAAAAAATGCTCCGGTGCCTGCACCTTTTTCCACCAATACTTTGGCCCCTCCAGAGGCCATCTTCTTTACCGTTTCCGGAATAGCGGCGACGCGTCTTTCGCCTTGCATGATTTCTTTGGGAACGCCGAAAACGAGACCTTGAAATTGCATGGCCCATAACCTCCTTGCAGTTTTCGGGGAAGCATGGCTGCGTTGTTTCTACTCTGATTAGAGCAATTCTAGTTTATGGACCCTGGTGTGGAATGTACTTAGTACTGCTTCCCATCAGGTGTAACTTCTACAGCCAGAGGGAGAATCCTCTTTTTACATGCTTGATGTTATGATTTCCTGCGGTGGGGCAAAGGCGCTTGAAAATCAGCTGCCCCCGGCTTGATCTTCTGCCCGTGTTATTCATTGCAGCGTAGCATGTTAGCCTCGGGTTTTCTCATCCGGTCGCAGCATAACTCAAGATAAGGTATTATAGATTCAAGTTCTGCGAAATTGAGTGTCTAATATTATGTAAAAGGGATGGAATTGTGTCAAAGAAGGGCATGGCCCGGGCTACTGTAATCGTTGCTGTTTTGGGCGTACTTTCAAAAATAATGGGCTTCGTGCGCGAGCAGCTTATCGCCTGGTTCTTTGGGGCGTCGGGATTCACTGACGCGTATGTGGTAGCCCTTGCCATACCTACTGTTCTGACCGGATTGATTTCCAATCCTGTGTCAACTGCGTTTTTGCCGGTTTTTGCTTCATATGTGGCCCAAGATGATAAAAAAGGTGCGTCGAAAGTCGCTTCGTCAGTCGTTACGCTGTCTGTAGGCGCATTTCTTCTGGCAGGTTTTGTGGCCATTCCGTTTGCGCCCGCCATGGTAAAGCTTTATGCGCCTGGTTTTTCAGGTTCTGTTTTTGACAGTGCCGTGGCGCTTACCAGGCTGTTTTTTCCTGCGTTTGCCCTGCCTCTGTTAGGAGCCCTGTACAAGAACATACTGAATACTTATAAGCAGTTTTCGGTTCCCGGAGTTGCCCCTTTTGTTCAAAACCTTTGCATAGTCGCCCTTGTGGCTTTGCTTGCCCCTACACTGGGCTTGCGCGCCCTGGCCATTGCTACCGTAGTAGGTTATCTGGCTTACATTACAGTTCAGGTGCCGTGGGTACGGAAGATAGGATTGGGCCTTGAGTTTTCACCGGAGGTTAATGACGGTACCAAGAAAGTATTGAACCTGGCTCTTCCCCTTATGGTAGGGGGGGTGGCAACCCAGCTATACAGCCTTGTTGACAAGAACCTGGCATCAAGGCTTGCTTCCGGATCAATAGCCGTGCTGAATTTTGCCGGCAGGATACGTGCACTTCCCATGGATCTATTCGTTTCGGCTGTAATAACGGTGGTTTACCCGTCGTTGTCTGAAATGTGGGCGC
>DUTL01000101.1 GCA_012842105.1 Candidatus Fermentithermobacillaceae bacterium
GGCCATCAGTGGCACTGCAAGATGAATCAGAACCAATCATAACGCATGGATGTGCCATAACCGTTCTGACATCGTCTTCGTTGATCTCAAATTCCAGCATGGTCACGTCAAGTTCTTCTTCCACCAGCAACCTGAAGGCAGCATCCACAGGGGTAACACCCCATATCTCGGCAATTTCAGTAATTGCTTTTCCCTCGGCAAACTTGTTCTTCTCGCCGGCAACTGAGCTTATAACCGTTATCGGCCATGCTTCATTGAGTGTCTGCTTTGCATCCGACTGAATTTTCAGTTTCTCAGATATCTCAGGATCTTTCAATCTTGCCAAAAGGGCCTCTTTTCCACCTTCATGGCCCCATTCAGGTACCACAACTGCCAATCCACATGAACCGGCAATATAAGGATATTGATCGGCCGTTACATCCAGGCCTTCCCTGCGCGCCTCGTCGATGAGCTCAAGTGACTGGTTTACCAGTCCCCACGCCCGTTTGTAACAGGCCTTATGGTGAGATATGTGAACCGGCACCCTGGCTTCACGGCCCACTGTGATTGCTTCTTGGACAGACTTAACCAGATCTATGTTCTCACTTCGCATGTGAGTTTCATATATGCCTCCATAAGGCCTCATATGCTTGGCGAGTTCAACCAGTTCACTGACGTGTGCATAGGAGCCGGGAGGATACAGAAGGCCGGTCGAGAATCCGAACGCTCCTGCTTCAAGCGCTTCCGCCAGAAGGGCCTTCATTTCTTCCAGTTCTTCATCTGTGGGAGGCCTGTTGTCGTAACCCATGGCTGAACTTCGCAGAGACCCGTGGCCAACAAGGGGAACCACGTTAATCCCGGCCCCGTTGTCCTCAAGAGCGTCGAGATACTCTGCAAAAGTGGGCCATTCAAGGTTCTTACCTTCCCTGGTTTTGAGGCCTGGCTCTTTTCTCTTTTGTGTTACAGGGGCAGGAGACTGCCCACACTGGCCGGTAACCTCTGTGGTAACCCCTTGCCGGACTTTGCTTTCGCCCCTCTTGTCAACAAACCAGCATGTATCCGAGTGGCTGTGTGAATCAATGAAACCCGGCGACAGCACCATGTTGTTACCATCTATAACCCTTGCCGCTTTACCTTCTATCCTGGCAGATACTTCGCTAATCTCATCATCCTTTACCCCGACTTCGCCATAAAACCAGGGTGCGCCGGTGCCATCTGCAATTCTAACGTTTTTGAAGATTACATCGTACATGAAGAACAATTCCCCCTTTGCATCTTTGCAAACTCCGCGAATCCATTGCCCATTCAGCCCCTTGCTACACGTCACTTGAGGCGAACAACGTCACGTTGCCTATTCTGAGAATGATTTCCGGTGTTGCTGGCACATTCAGTTTGAGAATCCTATTCTAAACTAACCACAACACCGGAAATAGACCGCTTCGACTCACACAACAGTTCCCGGCTCTGTCCCAGCCGCTATCAGACTGGAACAGTGCTTTCACTCTAGGAAATCAGGCCAAGCCAATCCCTCAGCAGAAACAGGAACCGGACAATCAATCTCGCGAAGAAACCCGTTGTATTCGCAAACCCTGCACCGAAACA
>DUTL01000102.1 GCA_012842105.1 Candidatus Fermentithermobacillaceae bacterium
GCGAGGGTATATAGCAACGGTTCATGGGGATTTGCGTCTAACCCCGAAATCTCTGAACACGCTGCCAAAGCAGTGATACAAGCGGCAACCGGCAATGCAGCGTTTCTCGACTCAAGGGAGCGCAAGCAAAGGCGCGCGCTTCCAGAGTCCCCGGTAACGTCCGAAAACGACTTTTCCACAAAGAAGGCACGCCTGGGACAAAAAGAACTGGTTGAGTTCGTGAAGCAACTTGATGGCCATATAGTCCACAAGTACCCAAACCTGGCCAGCAGGACAGTATCGCTTAGCTGCCTGGACATGGAAAAAACGCTGATCACGTCAGACGGGTCATACTCCCATTCCATGGTTCCCAGAAGTACCATCGGTGTGGCCCTATCGTTTATCAAAGACGGCCAACCGGTCGAATTTTCCCGGCCGTACGGCGGGTTGGGGCACTTTGAAGACATTTTTGCTTCGCCGGAAGGCCTGTTTGAGGAAATTGAAGAACAATTCCATCACCTCATGAAAAAGAGCGAGGGAGTGTTCCCAAGCGCCGGGCTCAAGACATGTGTACTGGATGCCGAACTTGCAGGCATCCTGGCTCATGAAGCCATAGGCCACACCACTGAGGCCGACATGGTCATGAGCGGCTCAGTAGCACAAGGCAAAACCGGTAAGCAAGTGGCAAGCCCGCTGGTAACCCTGGTCGACTTCGCCCACTCGTACAACGGCGAAATATGCCCGGTACCTGTCTACGTTGATGACGAAGGCACCAAAGCAGAAGATGCCGTAATCATTGAAAACGGCATCTTGAGAAGCTACATGCACAACAAAGAAAGCGCCAAACACTTTGGTGTAGCGCCGACAGGCAATGCCCGTGCTTACCAGTTTTCAGACGAACCGCTCATACGCATGAGAAACACAGCCATGCTTCCGGGAACTGACAAACTTGAAAACATGATCGCGTCAATTGACGATGGCTACTACTTGATATACCCAAGCAATGGCCAGGCCGATTCTACCAGCGAGTTCATGTTCGGAATAACCCTTGGCTACGAAATCAAGAACGGCAAGATTGGCAGGGCTATAAAAGACACCACTATTTCAGGTGTGGCCTTCGACATGCTCAAAACGGTCACAATGGTGTCTCATGACATGAAATGGACGAACTCCGGAATGTGCGGCAAGAAACAGCCTATACCTGTGGGAATGGGTGGGCCGGCCATTAGGTGCAAGATCAACATAGGAGGTAGGTAAACATGGCAGATCCCAAGCAGGTAGCAGAATATGGCCTGGATGCACTGCTAAAGGCCGGTGCAGAGAAAGCTCAGTGCAGCGTTACCTTTGCGGATAAGCATGAGATGAATGTGGAACTCGGGGAATTCACCCTGCTGAGAACCACATTTGATACCCGAATTGGCCTCACCGCCATTAGGGATACCCGGAGAGGTTCAACCAGCATCAATAAGTCTGATAAGGAGTCACTGGACAATGCAGCCTCCGGTGTGCTTGGAATCACCGCTGCATCTGCTCCTGATGAAGCAAACGATATTGCTGAAACCCAGCCTCAGGCGGAATTCTCTTCCGGAAGCGATTCGCCTGACCTGGATAAGATGTATTCCGGCATGAAAAAGCTGCTTCATAC
>DUTL01000103.1 GCA_012842105.1 Candidatus Fermentithermobacillaceae bacterium
AGAAAACGGTTTGAGCCAATAACAGGTTCAGGAATATCTTCAAAAAGATTCTCGTCTCTGTTGCCGCCCAATCCGGCGTAAATGAAGATCCCGGCCAGAGAGCCCAGCGTCATAGCTGCAACAAGCAGGAGGATCAGTATTTTCTTCAAGGATATACCCCCTCGCAGGCAAGTATAGCATTGTTTGGCTCAACCAGGAATACTCAAGCTAAACCGGAGCAATCGTGCAGGCGGTAACGCAGGTCAAAAGAAGCCCCGTCACCTGTCAAGGTAAAGGGCAAAGAACTTCACCACGGGAAACGCCGGCCGTATTCGGGCCGGGCATCACCCACGCGCTTCCGGGTATCTTGTATTACCGCGGTTTCGAAAAGGATATCTCCTGTACCGGTATGCATAGCTTCCTTCTATGTCCACAGGCGTGCCCAGCACCACAAGAGGGTATACAGTCTCCACATGGGCATTGTGCATTCTGATGCATCCGTTGGAGACATAGTGGCCGATGCTCCAGGGAGCGTTTGTGCCATGTATGCCGTAAGTGCCCCAGGGAACATCCAAACCCATCCAGCGCGAACCCAAAACCTCCCACCATGGGTTGGGATCCTTTTCCACCACATGCCAGTTTCCCGCCGGGGTTGGCGTAGAGGGCTTCCCCAATCCCAACGGATACGGCCCGTATACACGGCCTGAGTAATAGAACGTGAGAAGTCTGGTAGGTATGTCTATGACTATTCTCCCAAGATTGGGAGCATACGACCAGGTTTGCGGGCGATACATTTTTCTCCCCCATACGTGCGCTTCAAAGATGCACCGTTATTGTTCTTTCCATGCTATGCACGGCAGGCTGCAACCTGTTACACGTATTGAAGGAAAGGGTATCAGCACGTGAGCCCTGCAAGCAGGCGAAACAACAAGGGGCTCGATAAGCTACGGGCGGGCAAAGCTCAGAGCGAGAAAACATATCCCCACTGCCCAGCAGTAGTATGAAAACTTCCATAGCTCGCCTTCACGGACTGTCTTAAACACAATGCCCAGGGCGAAGAGCCCTGTTAGAAAGGAAATGGCGGACCCGATCAACCCATGGGCGGTAACAACAGGAACTTGGGCGGCCAGGGCTGATCTCACATCCAGCACCGCTGACCCAAACACGGCAGGCAACGACAACAAGAAGGAAAACCTGGCTGCATCTTCCCGTGACATACCTGACATGATTCCTGAAGTCATGGTCAATCCTGAACGGGATATCCCCGGTACAATAGCTACTGCCTGAAACACGCCAACTACAAGAGATCTTGGGAAAGTAACCGTAGTCAGCGCCTGCGGAGATTCAGTGCGATCCTGGCGCTCCATGAGAGCCGGCCCGGTCTTTCTCCTTGAGAGTTGAAGAAAACAACCGGTAATTATCAACCCGGCAGAGGCAATCATTGTTGAAGAAAAAGAAGAGTCTACCAGATCTTCAAGCAACAATCCAACCAGGGCTGCAGGAACTGAAGCGGCAACAATATACCCGGCGATTGCAAGCGCTCTCCGCCTGTCATCATACGTTTCAGGGGCAAGCAAGCTCTTCACAAGCCAAGCGATCTCCTTGTGGAGCATAACAACGGTGGCCACAGCCGTCCCAATATGAACCCATATGCTAAATGATAGCCCTGGGCTTGGCAATCCCAAACACCTGGATCCCAGGACCAGATGCCCTGAACTTGAAACAGGCAAGAACTCTGTTAACCCTTGAATGATACCCAGGACAGCGGCTTGTAACCAATTCATAATGACAGCATCTCCGTTTCTACAGGCTTAACACAGCTAAAATGCACAGTGTATCAGACAGCAATCACTTCTTCTGCAATATTCACAGCATGGTCTCCTATTCTCTCGAGATGGCTGAGCATATCAAGATATACAACGCCCGAAGCAGGATAACATATCCCCTGGTTTAGCCTTCTTATGTGCTTGGCCCTTAACTCTCTCTCCATCTCATCAAGCATATCATCCATGGTTACAATGCCTGACGCCTTGGACTTATCCCCTGTTTCCAGCGCCTCAACTGCAATCGTTACAGACTCCATCACCTTTGATACCATCTCGTCCAACTCACTGGTTCCCTCTTCAGAAAAAGGCAGGTTATGCTCTATGCTGTAGTCAGCAAGTTCAACAATGGAAGTGGCATGATCTCCAATGCGCTCCAGGTCAGCACAGATATTTATCACAGAGGTCAATGTTTTGGCCTGGTGATCACTTACATCATGCTGAGACACTTTGGCCACATAATAGCTTACCGCCTCTTCTATCTCGTCTATGATATCCTCTATATCATCAAAACGCCTTCTGTCTCTTGTATTATCACCACGGAAAATGGCTACGGCAGTTTCAAGGTTCTCAAGGCACAGTTTCGCCATTCTTACAACCTCTTTCTTGGTTTGCATCACTGCCATAAAAGGCGTAGAGATTAGCCTTGCGTCGAGGTATTTAGGCCCGTGTTCAATTACCGACTCATCGCCCTTAAGTATGCTGCATACAAAAGCCGCAAACTGTGGGATTAAGGGCAGTACCAAAACAGTTACAGATACGTTGAATATTGAGTGAGCGTTGGCAATTTGCCTTGAGATATCAAGACTTGTTCTTGCCGCCAGGTTCTCAAAAGGGCTCAGTAACGGTATGAATATGAGCGTACCGAATAGGTTGAACAAAAGGTGTGCAAGAGCTGTCCTGCGAGCAGTTAAAGACGTGCCGATAGAAGATATCAGTGCTGTTGAAGTAGTGCCAATATTCGCGCCCAATATGATAGGCATGGCCATGCCCAAACTCACTATCCCCCGGGAAGCCATGGTGACAAGAAGGCCGGTTACTGCCGATGAAGACTGCAATATGGTGGTGAAAACGGCTCCTACCAGTATACCCAGGAGCGGATTCTTCCTGCCCAAAAGCATAAGGTTCAAAAAAGGCTCGTAGGACTTGAGCGGTTCAAGGGCATCACCTACAATAGTGATTCCAAGGAACAGCATGCCGAAACCTAAGAGGCAGTCGGCAAAACCTTTGACACCCTTTCGCTTTCCCAGAAGCCTCATGAGCATCCCTAAAGCTATTGCCGGAAGAGCTGTCCTTTCCAGTTTAAACGCAACCATTTGAGCTGTAATGGTAGTCCCTATATTGGCGCCCATTATGACCCCGATAGCCTGGTCAAGAGCCATTAGGCCGGCATTCACAAAACTTACGCACATGACTGTTGTAGCTGCTGAAGACTGGATTACTGCCGTAACCACCATTCCAACAGCTACACTGGCAAATCGATTGACCGTCAAAGCTTCAAGAATACGCCTCATCCGGTCGCCTGCGGCTTTTTGGAGCCCTTCGCCCATTTTTACCATGCCGTACAGGAATAAACCTACGCCGCCAAAAGCCGTGAGCACCATCTGTACACTCATGCAGCCACCCCCGCTGTCTCCCCTGCGCGTATGGAACCGGTTCCAAAATTCATAATAACATAATCTCAGCGTTTGTACATTAGGGCACACAGGCCTGGTAGGTGCAATACCGGAATTGTCCTACGTGCCGCCGTTTTCGATGCTATGGCCGTCTGCAGCCACCGGGTAGAGTACTGCGGAAGGGTGGGCGCTTGCAGGTTCTTTGTCTAAGTCAACCGCGGACAGCCATGAATGTTTTGCCTCGGCTTCAAGAACCTCCCGGTACATTGAAAGTGTGCTCCGGGCTATATCTTTCCACGAATAATTACGCCTGACAAGTTCTCTTGCATGTTCTGCCAATTGATCGCGCCTTCTACCGTCGCCTATCAGATATGTCAGGGTTTTTGCAAATGCGCCGGGGTTATCAGGTTCTACCCTGTACCCCGTTACTCCGTTTTCCACGATCTCACGAAGCCCGCCTGCATCTCCCACAAT
>DUTL01000104.1 GCA_012842105.1 Candidatus Fermentithermobacillaceae bacterium
ACTTCGGTTCCTCCCATAATGCCTTCTTTGTCACGGGGAACCATCATGATTCCATCTGCCCTTACCAAAGACGTGGTAAGGGCCGCGCCTCTGGCTACAGGAGTCGCCACCAGTTTATCGCCTACTTTTCCGAGTTTGACCCTGACAAACTCATCGATTCCCATTGGCGACGTAACGTTTCTTGAAAGGTTTGCCGTAATCGTCCGGGGAGTGAGGGTGGGCAGCCCTAGCAGCCCCAGGATCAAGGGCTTTACAAACAACTCCATCGCCAGGACGGCGGACACCGGGTATCCCGGTATTCCTATGGCAGGCGTTCTCCGGATTTTGCCCAGCACTACCGGTTTTCCGGGCCTTGTGGCGACGCCGTGGGCAATCACTTCGCCCAGGTTGCCTATGACCGTTGACGTGTAGTCTTCAGAACCGGCTGACGAGCCTGCACATACCAAAACAACGTCTGAGTTTGATACGGCCTCATCCACGGCCCGGGATATTTGACCGAGGTTATCAGGTACGATTGGGTGGGCTCTGGCTTCTCCGCCCCAGGTTACTATCAGGTTTGAGAGTATAGTAGAGTTGAATTCAATGATTTCACCGGGCTTAGGGCTTTGATCAGGTGGAACCAGTTCAGAGCCTGTTGGTATGATGGTAACAACAGGCTTCTTGCGTACTGGTATTTCCCCAACGCCGCCTGCAAGAATTGCTCCAAGGTCAACCGGGCGCAGTTTATGGTTGGCAGGGAGGATAAGTTCGGTTTCCACCATGTCCTCTCCGTATACCCGTACGTGTTCCCACGGAGCCACAGGGTGTATTATTTCGAGAAGCCCGTCACCAACCTGGTGAAGATCCTCAATCATTATTACAGCATTGGTGCCAGGGGGAAGAGGGTCTCCCGTGTCCACCCAGAAGGTGTCCATGTCAACTGTGAGGATTTTGGGAGTGATTTCCCTGGCACCAAACGTGATTTTGGCGTCAACTGCTACGCCGTCCATTGCCGCCGCATGGTAATGGGGCGATGAGAGATTAGCGAAGATCGCTTCTGCTGTCACTCTGCCGAGGCACTTGGTGACAGGCAGGCTCTCTGAAGCCATGTTGATACCGGCAAAACCTGACAGGAAAGCGGCCCTGGCTTCTTCGTACGGAATATCTGTAAGGTATACACTTCGCGTATGCCTTTGATGCGCCTGTATGTTGTCATGGTTGCAAGTGTCACCGGTCCTATCTGAAGCTGTTTCCGGTACAGCCAGGGGATCGGCGCTGGCCAGGTTTCCACCTTTTATGTTATTTGTGTCTTCTGTAGGCATAGTTCTCATTTACCTCCTAGAAAATCCTGACTTGTACCAGTGTACCCGTTTTCAGGCCTTCGCAATTGATTGGAACGATAATTTCGCCGTCTGAGTGTACCATGATTGAAATGAGGCCGGATTTGCCAAGCACCGGGTCTGCAAACAGTTCGCCTGCTTCCCGGCGAAGCCTCACTCTTATATGATCCTCGCGCCCTGGGGCTGAGGAAATACTTCTGCCTAGCTTTGCTTCAACAATCGAAGGTTGAGTTTGGAGCCTGAGGATGCGTTCCCGGCTGTTTGGATCGCTTGTAACTCCAGCCTTTTCGCTGGCGTTTGCTTGGGGTTTGAGTTCCGGGACGCTTTTGCCGGATTCATTGCTCACTGTGTTACCAGCGCTGTCAGGTTCAGGCAAGCTGCACCGGTAAAGGTGTTCGATTGTGAACTTCACGAAAACGTCAAAGGTGGTTAGAGCTGATACCGGATGGCCTGGTAGCCCGAAAATCGGCTTACCCTGGCAAATGGCAATAATCACAGGTTTTCCGGGCCTCATTGACACTCCATGAACCAGCACACCCGGAGGCCCTAAATCTTCGAGTACCTTTACAACTACGTCTCTGGCCCCAACTGAACTTCCGCCTGAGACAACTACAATGCCGGCGCTTGCTAACCCTCGTTTGACCTTATCTTTGACTTCCTGGTATTCATCTCCGGCAATGCCCAAAGTGAATGGGAGAGCCCCTGCCGCAAGTGCCGAAGCTGCCAGGGAATATGTGTTTATGTCTCTTATCTGCCCGGGGCCTGGAGCTTTGTGAGGCAACACTATTTCATCACCGGTAGATATGATGGCTATTTTGGGCCGCTTCACAACGTGCGCGGCGGTTTGCCCAATAGCTGCCATTGCGCCTATTTCAAAGGGCCTGAGAACCCGTCCGGCCTCGAGCACTATCTGGCCTTCGTGTATGTCTTCGCCTTTGTGAATCACGTTTTCTCCAGGCGCCACAGGCCTCTCGATAAGAACGGTGTGTTCGTCTGCCAGGTGGGTATACTCTATCATGACACATGCGTCGGCGCCCTCAGGCAGGGTTCCTCCTGTGGATATTCTTGCTGTTTGTCCCCTCAAAACAGGTTTCTCGGGGAGCTGCCCCATATGGACCTCTCCTATGATCTCAAGTATCGCAGGAAGCGCTTCTGAAGCCCCAAAAGTATCCTGGGCTCTTACAGCGTAGCCATCCATGGTGGAACGGTGGAAAGGAGGGATGTCCTCAGGTGATACAAGCTTTGTTGCCAGGATGCGCCCTAAGGCCTGGGTTATTGGAATCACTTCTTCTCCCAGGGGTTTCGTCTCCCAGGCATTGATTAGTGTCGCCTTTGCTTCTGCTGTAGTCCTTACGTGGAAGAAGTTCTTCACCCTAGCTGCCTCCTTATTGGCAATGCGAACCTTTGTACTGCCTGATGCTTCGGTCTGCGGCAGCGCAAACCTGTCTGCCTGTGCTGCGGTGCCGCGGTTACTGTGCCCTGCGCCTGCCGGCGCCTCTATTTCCCAATGTGGCGTTTGGAAGGCTTGCTACTACGTAACGTTCCGGCGCACACACACATACCTTATAGTCTGTACCGAATTTGCCACAAAATGAAGCAAGCGCCTCCTTTGGCGCCTGCAATTTCGAATACAGGCATTCGCCGGAACTTGCGCTCACATATTACACGAACAATAGTACGAGTAATAACACGAATACCGTATTCTATTACTGCTCCTTTCCAAAGGAGGGAGGCGGACCCGTTTCCAGATCAACCCTATCGGCTATGGCCCTTGAAGCAGATATGCTGCCTTTTAGGGCGCAGAGCTCGGAGCACGTATTCTGATTCAAGAGTATTCTAGCACATATGGGGGTGAATAGGCACCCTGTGGTTTTTCATGTCATTTCCGGCGAAACCGGATCGCTTTCGTTTTGGCTTATGTGAAACCACGGGCTAAGGGGCTGTGACCAGCCATTTTCCAAGAGCGATGGCTTGTTCCTTCAGTGCCTGGCCGAACTCAGGAGCAGGGGCCGCAACGCGCATATTAGAGGCGTGAATTACTCTGGTTTCAAGGCCCCTCCGGGTAAGGAATGTTCTGGCTTGAGCTTCCAAATCCCGGTAATATTCTTCACCGGCGCCCTGTGTTATGGCGAGCACTACCTTTTTGCCTGCGGGTATCCGATTTTCTCCTTTTGGGCCCATGAAGCCGTACATCCTGTCCAAGAGCAATTTGAGTTGCCCGCTCACGTGGCCCATGTAAACAGGGGTTCCAATAACCCAGGCCTGGCTGGCCAGCATCACATCCAGTACAAAAGCCAGTGAATCTTTGCGGACGCAACTCTTTGCGCCGGGTTCTTTACAGGCGAGGCACGACTGACACCCGCTATAGGTCATATCGTTGAGGTTACACCACATTGCGTTCACATCTGAAGTTTCCTCTTTGGCTGATTCAATGACCAGTTTCATAAGGGATGCGGTATTTCTGTTTGGCCTCGGGCTTCCGTTAATAGCCAAGACTTTCATATGTATACCTCCGTAGCTCAATGTGCCGGCCGTCAGGTACCTGAACTGACGTACCACTCATTTATTTGCCGGTAATCGTGTGTGACAATCATGCATCACATGTGCTATTGGCCTGCCTGGTTCTGCGTTAACAGCGAACAACGTCGTCTTGCCAAGACCCTTGGCTTCAGGCCTTCTTTTGGTTTCCGGCTTTCTACACAATTCTAACTGGCAGTGTCCCATTCCTGCTTGAATCAACCGGCTCTGGCAGCAAATAAAAAGAATGGGCTGCTTGTAAGGCAGGCCCAACGGTGCTTCCAAGCAGCCTACGTGGCTATCAGGCAGAAGTGAGGAGCGATGCTGCACCGGTATCCAGCACCACCGTAACATTGGGATGGAACTGCAAAACAGAGCCGGGAAGCGCAGGGGTAACCGGGCCTTCAAGAGCCCCTCTTATTGCCGGGGCTTTTACCTGTCCGCCGGCCAGGAGCAGTATCCTCCGGCACCGCATAATGCTTCCTATGCCCATGGTAATGGAAAACCTAGGCACTTCATCAATACTCTCAAAGAACCTTGCATTAGCCTGTACCGTGCTTTCGTCCAATTCCGCTACATGCGTGGAAGCCGGAAAATGGCCAGCGGGTTCATTAAAGCCTATATGCCCGTTGTTTCCCAGGCCCAGTACCATGAGGTCAATACCCCCGGCGTTGGTGATTTTGGCTTCGTAGGCAATGCATTCCTTCTCCGGATCTTTCGAATTGCCGTCAGGAATGTTTATGTTGCCTTCCTGGATGTCTATGTGATTGAAGAAGTTTTCGTACATGAAGTATCTGAAACTGTTCACATGTGTCTTCTGCAATCCCACATATTCATCAAGATTGAAGGTGGTGACGTTTTTAAAGGACAAACTTCCTTCTTTGTGCATCTTAATGAGGTTCCGGTACATTCCCAGGGGAGTACTCCCGGTTGGCAGCCCCAAAACCGCACTAGGGTTTGCTTTGATGGATTGAGCCACGGTTTGTGCAGCCAGTCCGCTCATTTCATCGTAATCAGCGGCTACTATGATTTTCATGTTAATCACCCGCACCTTGTTGTAAGGCCATTATTTACAATGGCCAGAGATATTCTTATCTTATTCTGCGCAAGTAACATATATCCTGCCTGAAGCATGGATCAAGGATTCAAGGGCAGATCCAGGATCTTGAAGGCCGGACCGGTATTATGGCGCGAGAGCGCGAACACGGCCTGACGCGCCTGACGGCCCGCCTGCGACAGATGGACTAACCGTGGTAGACGCTAGTACCGTTCCGGTTATGCAGGGCAGGGTGACAGGGGGCACTCTCGCCACTGCTAGGGCCCCAATGTGTGCAAGTGGAATAGGACTACAGATTTGCGGCTGAACGAAGCGTGTTGCCGCCGCTTTTCTTGGCAAGGTACATGGCTTTGTCAGCCATTCGGATTATGTCGAAGGCGGTTTCGCCGTGTTCGGGCCACGACGCTACCCCCATGCTTATGCCAAATGCTATTTTGCTTCCATTGGCTACGAAAGGTTGTTTGTTCGAAGCCTCCAGGATTCTCATGGCAACAGACGTAGCTTGCGCAAGATCCGTATCCGGACAGGCGACAACAAACTCGTCCCCTCCGTACCTTGCAACCCGGTCTTTGCTCCGCACGTTGGCAACAAGTATTTGAGCCACATGGACAAGCAGGCTATTTCCTGTTTCATGGCCGTACTTGTCGTTTACGGTCTTGAGCCCGTCGACATCGGCAAATATGAATGAACAGTGGCTTTTGCTGTCATCCGCTGTTCCTATTTTGGTACTCAGCCATCTGCGGAGATAGCGCATGTTGTAAGTGTCTGTAAGAGGATCGGTCTCTGCTTCTTCGGTTCTCACGGCTAATTCCCTCTGGAATATGTTCTGGAACCTCAGAGATATTACACCGGCGAATACAATCAGAAACGCTATGTTTCCCATATGGGAGGTAAGCAGCATTGCCACTATGGTCAAGAACGTGCGTTGGGGGAGTATTGCTCTTCTTTCAAAGTAGAATGTCCTGACGAAACATTCCCAAAACGGATCTCTTGTATCTATGACTATAGACCCGGTAACCAATATGATGTTGAGAACGTCGTAAGCCAGTATCATCAGGCAAATGGCCAGAACAGCCTTGTTGTCCGCGGGTACACCTTGCTGCAGCCTAGCCGTAATCCCACCAATTCTGCTACATGCAAGCACAGAGTAAATTGGCCTGCGTTGAACAAGCAGTTACAGAGCGCATGCTTCTTGGTGAAGAAGTGTAGCAGCATGGGCGGGACTACCACTAGAATTGCCGCGGAAATCCCGTGCCAGTAGAGCGCGCTCATCAGAAGTGGAAATCCAGGATGGATGTGAACGTTGGATGGCATTGTGACCGGAAGGTGATATGAGATAAGCCCCAGTACTGACAAAAGCACAGTGGTTTTGGGTTCGGGCAGAGGCCTGGTTAGCAAGATCCTAATACACAGCGGCAACCCGATAGCTGCAAATGCTAGAAAATAAATGATTTGAGGCAATGCGTCCCGGCCCTTGAGTGGAGTCTTGATGAACCGGCTATTAGGGTCCGGCCGGTTGAGTTTCTGATCCTGGCCCTGTTCGGTTGTAGGTGTATTCCAGATGAGCCGGTGGACTGGATGGTTAGAGATTTCTGACACTCCTCGCTTGCAGAATTGACGCATGAACCAACTTTAGATCGGACGATTCTCTGTGCCGCCCTACTTAGCCACCGGTGCTGACATTGTTGAGATAGGGTTCCAATGAAGAAAATCAAATTACACTAAGTAAGCAACTTTCACTAAGATTATCGTATGAAAATTGGAATATTTCAACGGTATTTCGATATCATAGCTCGGCAGCTGTTCGTACTGTATTTCCGCCGTCTCTTTTGGCCAGGTACATGGCTTTATCAGCCATGCGGATCGAGTCGAATACAGTTTCGCCGTGTTCGGGCCACGACGCCACTCCTATACTGAGGCCAAACGCTATTTCTATTCCATCGGCTGCAAAAGGCTTGTTGCGTGAAGCTTGCAAGGCCCTCATGGCAATAGATACAGCCTGCGTAAGGCTTGTACCCGGACAGGCTACTACGAACTCGTCTCCTCCATAGCGTGCGACCCGGTCTTTGCTTCGAACGTTGCCAACAAGAATTTCTGCCACATGGACAAGCAGATCATTTCCCGTCTCATGGCCGTACGCATCATTCACTTCTTTCAACCCGTCAATATCTGCAAATATGAATGAGCAGGGGTTTTCAGTTTCAGCCATCGCCCCTATTTCGGTACTCATCCATCTATGAAGGTAGCGCATGTTATGAAGGTTGGTAAGAGAATCTATTTCTGCTTCTTCTGTCTTTTCGACAAGTTCCCTTTGGAACAAGTTCTGAAACCTAAGGGATATTACACCGATGAACACTATCACAAACGCAATGTTTCCCATGTGGGATGAAAGCAGCATTGCAACGATAGTCATGAAAGTTCGTTGCGGTAATACGGCCTTTCTTTCAGTGTACAGCAATTTCAGAAAGCATTCCCAGAAAGATTCTTTGGTTTCTATGCTTCTTGATCCGCAGACGAACAGGATGTTTAGGATGTCAAAAGCCAATATCATCAGACAGATTGGCAACAGATCACCATTGGCGGCAGGAGCGCCTTGCTTCCAGCCGGTACGCAAGCCTATAGTTTTTGCAGCATATAAACATAAAGCAAATTGGCTGATATTGAACACGCAATTACAGATCCCGCGTTTCTTTGTAAGCCAGTAAATTGACATAGACGGTAATATTACAAGGATTGCTGCAGAGATCCCATGGCAGAAAAGCGCGCTCATGAGAAGGGGAAAGCCAGGGTGAAACTGAACGTTTGATGGCAGTGTAATCGGGATGTGATATGAAATCAGCCCGAGAACCAGCAAGAACATTGCAGTTCTTGGCTCCGGCAGAGGTTTTGCCAGAATTGTTTTAATACACAGGGGCACACCAACAGCTGCGAAGGCCAAGAAATATGCAATTTGAGGCAGTGCATCTCGGCCCTTAAGATTGGTTGTGATCAAACAGTTAACAGGCCCGGGCCCCTTCAGTTTTTGAGTGTGGCCCGAATCGCCAGTAAGTCTCGGTTTGCTGAATTGGCCGGCCGGGCGGTTCAAAGTTCTCACTCCTTGCCTGTGAGAGCAAACTTGCAAACATAGCCTTTTCAAAACAGTTGGAAGCTGTGGTTGCCAATCACTGCACATTAGGTTACCGGTACGACTTTTCACTGGTACGATGAAAGAAAGGGTTTTGACACGATTTGAGTAACACTTATTACAATTATCGTGTTACTGACGGCATAATTCAACTGTTTTGTGAAACATCGGGGACGGTCACCGGTAGTGACATGTTCAGGACCGTCCCCGATGTTTCATATTCCTTCGAACTTTCTCTGGAGTTCTTTGACTTCGTCTGAATCTAACCTTCTAAACAGAATAGGAGGTACTTGGAAAGGTCTGCCAGCCTTGAGGGCTGTAAGGTTAAGGGCGTCATCAAGCCCGGCCTTGCGTTCTTCTTCGGTCATATCCAGGGCGTCAAACAAGGCTTCTGAGGTAAACGGGATAAATGGCGATGAAGCTATAGCGTATGTCCGAACCAGGTTTATGCAGGTACGGAGCACTAAGGCTGCCTCATCACGGTCAGTCTTAATTAAGCTCCAGGGGGCCCGGGCGTCGATGTACACGTTTCCGTGAGTCCAGAGTTTCTTCAGAGCGTGGCTGGCTTTCCTGAATTCAAAGTTTCGCAGGGCGGTCCTGTATTCTTCTACCGTGTCTGTGCATTCTGCCAGCAATTCGTCTTCATGCTCGCCCCATTGGCCCCCATCAGGAATGGTAGTGCCAAACCTGGACGACACAAGTTTGAGCGTGCGGTTGACGAAATTGCCAAGCGTGCCGGCGAGGTCCTTGTTGACCACAGCAGCGAACAGATCCCAACCAAAATCCGAATCGTCAGATTCAGGAGCAACTGACATCAAGAAGTACCTCCAGTAGTCAGGCGGGAGGATCTCCAGGGCGTCATCCATAAACACGCCCCGCTGCTGGCTGGTGGAAAATTTCCCTCCGTAGTACGTGAGCCAGTTAAACCCTTTGATATACGAGGCCATGGTCCAGGGCTCCCTCGTACCGAGGATAGTCGCCGGCCAGATTATCGTATGGAAGGGAAGATTGTCTTTGGCCATGAACTGGGCGTAGTAGACGTCGCTTGCATCGAACCACCATGACTTCCAATCGCGGTTGGAAGGATCAAGGTCAGACCATTCCTTGGTGGCCCCTACATACTCGATTGGGGCGTCAAACCATACATAGAATACCTTATTCTCATAGCCCTCACGGGGAACGGGCACTCCCCAGGAAAGGTCTCTGGTGATGCAGCGTGGCTGCAATCCCTCGTTTAGCCACTTCATAGCTATTGACGAAGTGAGTTTAGGCCAGTCACCGTGGGACTGAACCCAGGCTTGAATTTCGGGGCTCAAGGCGTCAAGTTTCAGGAATAAGTGCTTGGATGTGCGTAGTTCCAGGTTCTGGCTGCCTGACACAGCCGATCGGGGTTCGACCAGTTCCGATGGGTTAAGCAAACTGGCGCAACTTTCGCACTGGTCGCCTCTGGCCCGGGTGTAGCCGCATTTCGGGCAAGTTCCTATGACATACCTGTCTGGAAGATACCGTTCGTCGTCCAACGAATATATTTGTTGTATACCGCGTTCCTCGATGAAGCCGTTCTTCTCAAGCAAGCCGTAGAAATGTTGCGTAAGTTCATGGTTTTGTGGTGAGGAACTGCGGCCGAAATAATCAAAAGACAACCCGAAGCGCATGTAAATATCCTTTTGCCTTTGATGCTGGATATCGCAATAAGTTTCAATGTCCAGGCCTTCTTCCAAGGCTGCAATCTCAGCAGGGGTGCCGTGTTCGTCAGTTGCACAGATATACAATACCTTCTTGCCTTCCAGCCGGAGGAACCTGGCATATACGTCGGCCGGGAGCATAGACCCCACCAGGTTTCCTAGATGCTTCATGCCGTTTATGTATGGTAATGCGCTTGTAATTAGATAACGGGTCATCTTATACACCTCTCAAAATTGACGGAATCGCTTCCTACACTTTAGCTACAGTTTCTTATAATGATATTGTTGCCGTTACCGGGTGTCAAAGTCAACCTGATGAATTTTGCCCATACTAGCCATGCAATACGGCAATCAACCTATGGGCTTTGAGTTTCTTGACGGCCGGGCCATCAACCATTGATAGCCCGGCCTATCAGAGTGTTATTAGGGCTTTCGGGCCTAAGCCCTGAACCTTTGCGGGAATTGATCAATTATGCCCTGCGTCATCACATCAGCCATTTCAAGAGCTTGTTCCTCAATATCATCAAACAGGCTAATGCCCGCAGAAAAATCTTCAGTAATTTGGCTAACCGCTTCTGCCTTGGTCAATTTCAGGTGTTCATAGAGCATGGTTCTCCATTCTTGTTCAGACCAGTGCGGGTTGATTCTGCCCAGAAATGCAGCGATATCATCTGCGTTTTCGAACCATCTTCTCTCGGCGTCAGCGGCTCGTTCTGTATCTTCATCCCTGGCTGCAGTGACAAGTTCGGCTGCAATGACAAGATGGTCTCTCAGCAATGCGGCGAACATCCCGGCGATTTTCCTGCCGTAAAGGGGCTCCAGCGCCATTTGAAAGTCTATTGGGTTTCGAAGCAGCCTGTCGATGACCACGCTTGCGTCTGGTAAGTTACGAACTATGCTGATAATGGCCAATCTGGTCCAGAAAACGTGTTGCTCCCATAGCAGGCGGATGAGATTGTTTAGGTGCAATTGTGTTCTGCTTATTCTTGAGCGGCGGGATGTGTATCCGGGGCAAATGTTAATCGTGTGGCCGGCTTGAAGGCTACCAGGGTTCATTCCCGGGTTGAGTTCCAAGATTGCTGATTCTGTAGTGCCATACTTGCGGGCCAGGCGTGGCAAGGTATCAAAGGGCCTAATTGCATGGGAAAAAGTTCCCTCCGGCAAGGAAGACATGCTAATCACCACTTTGGCAAATTAATCATTGCATCCGGTGTTTCATGACCGGTGTTACATAATATGTAGATTATGTGTGGTGGTTCACTCTTTTGACGGCGGTTTGGAACACCGGTAGCAGGGCGTGTAACTCAATGTGGTTCATGGGCACACTTTCGGTGATTTGTCGCGCTCAGCAAAGCGCCCTCTCTTCTCATCACGGTGACATTATCTCAGCCCGGTTATACGAGGCCATATCACTGCCCGCTAACAGACAAAACCACAGGCATTGACGAACTGTTGAAACGCTGCCCGGCCTTGGGCATCTTGTTTGAACACTGCGGCATCGAGTAGGACTTCAAGGAATCTGTTGCCTACCTCGGCCCTGAGAATATCCTGTGCCTGCTCCGGGCTCAACTTAGTTCCGTATTTGCTTATGAGTTCAGCTATCCAGTGGCGGTGCTTGTATAGTATATGTTCTCGGATTGGGCTGACCCTGGGATTCTGATTTTTGGTTTTCTCATCCCAGTTTTTGCGGATATAGTGCTTGCTGCCCTGGTTATCGAGGTGAGCGTATCCAATTGGCCCGTCTTCTTGTTTTGGGCCTTCAAGTGTGTCTTTGGAATTCCAGGCCGGTGTTAGGCCTTCTTGGGAATCCCAGACTGGGACAGGAGCTTCACCACACAGGATTTTGCCTATCTCATCAAGTTCTTTCTGAAGCCTGCCTGGAAGAATAGCCATGCCCATAACTTCAATAACTCCAATGTTTTCTTTTTTGATGTGTTGGAGTTCAGGCCGTGGGTGGAACAAGCCATGGGGATGAGAGGGTGTGGTTCTGTTATTTCTAAATACCAGGTTTACTATGTAGTTGCCTTGCGGATCTCTTCTGACAGTGGGAGTTATGGCATTGTGCCTTATTACTTGGTGATCATTGCATCTTCCTGTGTTGGCGGTTTTGCTTTGTTTTCCTGTGTATTGATTACCTCTGTCGATTTTTCCGTATTCGGTGGCTACATCAGTATCGCATTTGCAGGCTTCACGTGTTTCGGGAACGACAGCGGTATCGTATTCGCCGGCTTTCGGGGCCTCGCCGTTCTTGCCTGGCTCATTGGGTTTGCCGGTTTGGGCAGTTTCGTCAGCCTTATTGACGGCGTCTTGGCCATAGGACTCTGGAGTATACGGTACTATGCCTGCGCTTTCGTCCCTGTAATCATGCCACTTCTCCATGATTAGCGATGCCAGGCCAAGCAGGTTTTTTCTGTCTGAGCCTACCAACCTGATTGCGGACATACACCATTTCAGAGTGCCTGCAGTGATATCGGGGTAGTCAGGATGCACCATCACACGCTCAAATGGGGCTTCGTCCAGCGGAAAGGTTTCGCGCCCGCCCTGGTAATGGTCGTGATTGAGGATAGAACCTCCTACGATAGGGAGCCCTGCGTTGGATCCAAGAAAGTAGTGGGGGAAAGCGTCTACGAAATCCAGCATGCGATTGAGAGCGGCGCGGTCCACAACAAGGGGCCTGTGTTCTTCGCTGAGCACAATGCAGTGTTCATTGTAGTAAACGTACGGTGAATACTGGAAGTACCAGGGTTCGTTGCCCAGCGTAACCGGAATTGCCCTGAGATTCTGGCGCGCCGGATGGCTGGCGGTGCCGGTGTATCCCACATTTTCGACACACAGAACACATCTTGGATACTGGCTTTCTTCTGCTGCAGCGGCTTCAGCGATATCTCTGGGATCCTTTTCAGGTTTGGAAAGGTTTACGGTAATGGCCAATTCTCCAAACTCAGTGGGCGTACTCCATTTGCGGTTCTTTCGGACCCTGTCAGTTCGTATGTAGTTTGACGCCTGGCACATTGAGTAGAAATATTCAGTGGCCTTCTCGGTTGATTGGTTGCTTCTGATTTCAGTAAAGCGCCGGATAACTTCCGATTGCCGTGGAGTCAAAAGCCCCATGACTCTCGTGTCGAACAGGTCCCGGTAGGTGATTGTGTCTCTGGGAATAAGGCCGGTTTCGGCTGCATAATCGGTGATCCTACCGAGAATGCGAGACAGGGCGCGGTATTTATCCATATTGTGTGCGCCCGAACCGCTGAAGATTGATAAGGCCCTCCAGGCTTCTGTTTGCACGCTCCCTAGCTCCACTCCCAGGAGCGCTGCAATCTCGTTTCTCTTCTGAATCCTATCGGCTTCCTCGATAAGCTCTGTATCTATTGCGTATTCGAGCAGGCATTCAATGCTGTCTTCGATATTGGATTTCCTCATTTATCAGGTCTCTCCCTGGGCAAAAGGTTGGGTTTCCGGACTATATTGCATGCGGAATCGGGCTGATATTTCAATAATAGCAGAAGTCTGGATTTGTATCCTGGTTTAGGTGTTCTTTGGGGCAAGACAGTCTTATCCAGCCTGGTTTGAGGGTTTTGAGGGCTTAAGTAGGCAGGTTCACTGGAAACATTTATTGAATATCGTAGAAATTTTATCGTATTGCAGTAATGTATTATTTTCCGGCGGGTGAGGGCAATCGCAGGTATTGTTGAAGGTCATAGGTGTGCCTGCGCGGAAGTAATACGAAGTGCAAGCAGGCTAGAGTGCAAGCAGGTCAAAGTGCAGGCAGGCCAACTTGAATCTGTTTGGGGGCCTCAGTCTTGCCGGTCAAAAATGGGATCATTATGGAGGGTTGAGCAATGAAGGATGATTTTCCAAACACAGATGAGTTCACCCATTTCACCGAAAATGCCATAAGATGGGCAAAGGGTCAGCTGGGTTCAGATGAGTACCCATTTAAGTGCCTTGCATTTGTGGAAGATGCTTATGAGAAAAGTAATAACGTTGAGATTTTCGGTGGGAGTACTGCCAAGGAATCGGCTGATGAATATGGAGTTTCTAAGGAAAGTGGTTTTCCTCCGGTAGGTGCATTTGCGTTTTACGACTGTTCCGGCCCACTGTCCGGTGACTACAAGAACTGGGGCCATGTTGGCCTGTCTTTGGGTGATGGAGATGTAATACACGCCTGGAACAAGATTAGAATTGACAACTATTTGGAGATAGAGGATCTTACGCCTGCTCAGGGCTGGACGAAGCCCAAATACATAGGATGGGTACCGATTGAAAGGATCTTCAAAGGATACAGGAAACACGCATGCATCCATCATCCGTGCACAGGAGCAACTTAGAGTGACCCTATAGGGCTAAGCTTCCTTTAGCGTAGGAGGTAGGAGTATCTTGGGTAGTGCTTTTGATCAAGACTCAGCAATGTCTGGGGAATACCCTGGACAACCTGGAGGATGTAGCAAACAGCAAAACGCAAATATCGGAATGCTTAGGCGAAGATTCCTGGAGACCTATGGGGAAGGCCCCGGTGAGATTCATGTTTTCTTTGCACCGGGACGTGTGAACCTGATTGGTGAACACATTGACTATAATGGAGGTTATGTATTGCCTGTGGCGCTTTCCATAGGTATATATGCAGCGGTTAGGTATTCAGAACCTCCCGGAAGAGGCAGCAGTACGGTTTCATTGGACGAACAGGAGCGTACAGTTCATCTTGCTTCCGTGAACGAGCCGGGCAGGGCCTCAGTAGATTTATCTGAGAGTATCTTGTATGAACCAAGTAGGGGTTGGGCCAATTACCCTCTTGGGATTATCCAGCAACTGCAGCATGGGTGGGCTAATCAAGGCAGGCTTGGATGGCCTTGCCGGCACGGCAGGCATGCTCTTGGCGACCGGTGTTCTGGGATAGCCAAATCGCATGCCCTGGGTAATCCGGGGCAATCCCACGCCGCAGGCTACAACCTCAGAGGTTGTCAGGTTCTTTACTGGGGCAATCTTCCTGTTGGGGCAGGGTTGTCGTCATCAGCGGCGATTGAGGTTCTCACAGCGTATTTCATGTTGTACCCTGCTTTGAAAGATAACCTTCAGAGTACCGGCAGGATCTGGCTGGCTCAATTATGTCAAAGAGCAGAGAACGATTTTGTCAAGGTTCAGTGTGGCATAATGGACCAATTCGCGGTGGCAATGGGAAAGCGGAACCATGCTATTTTGCTGGACTGTGCTTCTCTGGACTACCGGTATATTCCTGTGCTGCTTGGGGACTATAGCGTGGTGATTATGAACACAGGGAAGAGGAGAGGCCTTGGTGAGTCCAAGTACAACCGCAGGCGGGCAGAATGTGAAGGGGCGCTTTCTGCCATTAGGAGCCACTCGTGGTGCACACATGTAGAGAATCTTGCCCAAGCCACAATAAAGCAGGTTGAATACGCATTTGGCCTGAAGCGGAAGGACGTTCTTGCCAAACCTCGTACATGTGCGATGCCTTCCGGTGCAGAGCAGTTTGCAGGACCGGGCAATACGACCATCTCCGATCAGGTATTAAGGAATACAACACCTTCCGGTAGTCCGGCATTGGCACAGTCAGTTCTGGGCAGGAGGGCACGTCATGTTGTCACCGAAAACTTGCGTACTCTTGAGGCCCAGGAGTTACTGCTTAAGGGTGATGTTACCGGTTTCGGATGCTTGATGACTGAGTCTCACATGTCCTTGAGGGATGATTACGAAGTAACCGGGTTTGAACTTGACGCAATTGTAGATGCGGCTCTTTCATCGGACTGCTGCGCCGGCGCCAGAATGACTGGAGCGGGGTTTGGAGGATGTGCCATAGCCCTGGTCAAGAGTGATTGTTTTGAGGAGTTCAGGATAAGGGTCGGCAAGCAGTACTCTGAGAAGACGGGGCTTAAGGCAGAATTCTATGCTTGCGCCATTGAAGACGGAGTGCGTCGTTTGGAGTGACAGGGTAACAGAATTTCAGTTAGATAATGTATTGTGTGATTAGGTTAATTGAACTTGTATGCAAATAGATGTTATAATCTCAGTTGTCGGGGCGTAGCGCAGTTTGGCAGCGCGCATGGTTCGGGACCATGAGGCCGCTGGTTCAAATCCAGTCGCCCCGACCAGTATATCCCCTCCTAGCGCTTTCAATGAATCTCTTTTAGGTTTGCATTATCCGTAATCTTAGTGATTAATCTGCATTCAACCGATTCCTTTGACCTAATTGCCTCATTTAACCTCACTGACGCCAGCACAGTAAGTGCCAGATTATCTATCAGAAGACAGTGGCCCGTTGTTTCTCACATTGGCACTGATCCACTATTACAGCATTGTACGGACTCTGCTTCATGAATGGTTAGAAGGATCTTGCGAACTTATTAAATTCCATACCCTCAAGAAGGTGAAATCCTTCAAGGTGTCGAATAGCCAATAAGACGTCAGGCGACATGATGTCTGACCGCTGGAAACAATGACCAACACGAAATCAACAAAGCTAAATTGCTCCTAGTACATGGACCCGCGGATTTCGGTGACAAGACTGTCCTTGCGAGGTTGCCCTTGATGGGAGGTGATTTTCAGGAGTTGTGTCTGAAGGTCAGAGGTAGTTCCTGCCGGCACCAGACGGCAAACAGGCCCATAACGTCGATCCGAAAACTCCAAATCCTCGGAGGTGAGCTATTTGTTGAAAGAGGGAATGGGATTTGACCTCGTTTTTGTTGTTTTGCTGACCTTATCTGTTGCCTATATTCTCAACAGAGCAAAGCAAGGCCACAAAGACTGGGATATCCGCAGAATACCCGGCCTAGATGCCATTGAAGAGGGCATAGGCAGGGCAACCGAGATGAACAGGCCGGTTTTTTATCTGCCTGGCAGCGGGGGTTTTGAGGAACCCCAGCTCCTTGCATCTATGGCGGTTCTTTCGGAAGTTGCAAAGATGACTGCACGGTATGATACACGTTTGATCGTATGCGTCCCATATTCAGGGGTATATCCGATTATGCAGGAAATTGTCCGCCAGGCATATGTCTCTGAAGGAAAGGCCGATAGTTTTCGTCAAGACGACGTACGTTGGTTCTCAGATCACTATTTTGGCTATGCTTTGGGTATTGTTGGGCTGATGTTCAAGGAGCAGGTAGCTACGAATATCATGATAGGCAACTTCGCCTTTGACGCTTTGATGTATGCTGAAGCGGCCAACCAGGCAGGCGCAATTCAGGTTGGAGGTACTGCAGCAATTACCCAGATTCCTTTCTTTGTGGCTGCGTGCGACTATGCATTGATAGGTGACGAGATGTACGCGGCTGCTGCATACCTTACAAAAGACCCTGTCCGGGTGGCCACAATTGTTGCGGAAGACTGGGGCAAGTTTTTCGTCGCAGGCCTTATTGCTTTAGGCGCCCTTTTGAATAGCGTGGGAGCGGTAGGTCTGCTGAACAATATTCTTAACTGGTAGGAAAGGAGTGAGAATCTATGAAAACCGCCTTGCCATTTTACCTGACAGTCACTACTGTCGTATTATTGATACTCAGCGTATTCTTCACATTCATGCCCAAGGTCAGTGACGAGATTGACAAGTGGTATATTCTAGGCACTGCAGTCGTGTGCTGCGTTGGCCTTGTTAACCTCACAAGCGTTCATGCCAGGAATATCAAGAGAAAAGGCCGGGACTGGGATTTATCAGTTCTGATGATAGTGCTCACCTATGGTTATCTGGCACTGGGTCTTTTCAAGGGGCCTACCGACGAGCTTTATGCGTGGATTTTCGAGGCTACAGAGGTTCCTCTTGGAGCTACGTTCTACTCGGTACTTGCCTTTTATATAGTATCAGCGGCTTACAGAGCTTTCCGGGCAAAGACGCGAGATGCTGCCATTTTGCTGGGTGCAGCCGTGATCGTACTCTTGGGAAGGGCCCCTTTAGGAGAGGTGATTTTCCCGTTCTTCGGCACTGCAACTAACTGGATTATGAGAATTCCAAACACCTCGGCTCAAAGAGCAGTGGTTCTCAGTGCTTATCTAGGTTCTTTTATTACCGCAATCAGGATTTTCTTCGGGTTGGAACGGCCATACGCATCCGTAGGTGAATAGGAGGTGACATGATGAGTATATGGGACCGCTTAGCAAGCCTTGACCGCAGAATCTACTATATCATCTTGATTCTTGTCGTGGCTATGCCCATCGTGAAGCCCTGGGGGCTTCCGATTAAGGTCGGTAAGGAA
>DUTL01000105.1 GCA_012842105.1 Candidatus Fermentithermobacillaceae bacterium
AACGAAAACCCGAGCCTGAAGAATATTCCAAACTGTGTTAACGCTTTCAGGCCGGTAACCGCCATCTTCAAACCCGAAGCAAGAAGCCGGAGCTGAGAACCGGTTTGCGTCTCCATCAGTACAGCCGGGTTTGAAGATGGCGGTTACCGGCCTGAAAGCGTTAACACAGTTTGGAATATTCTTCAGGCTCGGGTTTTCGTTCCCGGCTCATCACCTCGAAAAGCCCTTTGCGTACAGGCAGATTCTGATAAAGAATCCTGTAAACCACATTGGTTATCGGCATTTGAACGTTATAGGCGCTAGACAGTTCCATTGCAGTCTTAACCGTTTCCAGCCCTTCAACAGTATAGCCTGTCCTACCCAGAAAGTTCTCGATTGGTTCACCCTTTCCCACGGCTATGCCTGCCTGACGGTTCCGGGAAAGATGCCCTGTGCAGGTTAACACGAGGTCGCCAAGGCCTGAAAGCCCGGCAAACGTAAGGGGCTGAGCGCCCAAGGATACGCCAAGCCTGGTTATCTCAGCAATGCCTCTTGAGATTATTGCCGCCTGAGCATTGTAACCCGCACCCATACCCTGAGCCATCCCGCACGCCAGTGCAATTACGTTCTTAAGGGCTCCGCCTGTTTCCACGCCAATCACGTCTCCGTGTGTGTACACTCTGAAGTAACCCGTCATAAAAGCATGCTGGGCTGCAAGCCTGGTGGATTCTTCTGAAGCTGCCACAACTGTAGCGGCAGGAAGCCTTCCGGCTATTTCCGCAGCAAAGTTCGGGCCGGAGATTACACACAATCTGTTTTCAATAGAAGGGTTAGCCTCAATCCAAACCTGAGAAGGCCTTCTCAGTGTCTCAAGATCAAAACCTTTGGTCGCCGTAACAACAAATGACTCGCTGGGGAGTTCATTGGCGATATCCCGGGATACCGGCTCTACGGCAGAAGAAGGGATTGCCAGTACAACCAAAGATGCACCTGATAAAGCTTGATGCACATTTGTTGTGATCGTGATACTTGAAGGCAGCACTATTCCAGGTAACCTGGGCACGCTTTGGTTCGATTCAAAATACCTTACAGTGGCCATATTTCTGGCCCACAAAGTTACCCGGTACCCGTTATCGGTAAGCACCACCGCCAAAGCTGAAGCCCAAGAACCTGCTCCAATGATACACGCCTTCTTGGCAACCTGCTTCATTCTCAACCCTTTTCTCCTTTCTGCCCCAGCCTTAATTCGGTTCCCGACAGAAGCCTTTGAATGTTACTCCTGTGCCTGTAGGTGACTACAGCTGCCAACCCAAACACAGCCCACTTGTCAAACATGGTAAACTGTGGAAGCAGCGAGCAAGCGAAACCTGCCCAAACACCCAGCAAGCTGCCAAGGGAAACATACTTTGATATGGCCACTGTAATCAAAAACACAATGACGCTTACAGCCAAAATCTTAGGAAAAGCCACCATTGCCACCCCTGCTGTGGTAGCTACTCCCTTCCCCCCCTTAAACCTTAGAAATGCCGACCAATTGTGCCCTATTATTGCACAAACCCCTACCACAAGAGGCCCTAGATTGCCTATGCCCAGGTACTTCAATCCAAAATAGGCCGGCAAGAAACCTTTCAGGATATCAATAATCAATACGGTAGTTGCGTGCTTTAAGCCTAACACCCTGAACACGTTAGTAGCTCCTGTGTTGCCGCTCCCGTAAGACATTATGTCGTCTATGCCTGCAAGTTTAGAGATCA
>DUTL01000106.1 GCA_012842105.1 Candidatus Fermentithermobacillaceae bacterium
AAGGCCCGGCTCCAAAAGACTGCGTATTCTCCCCAGCCTAAAGGCCACACCCCTTGCATACTCACGCACAATCCGGTAGGAAGTCAGCAATATAACAATGAGTATCAAAGAGCCAAACATTCCCACTACCGGGAAAACAGCTGATAACGCAAATACAACTGCCCCTAACCCTCCATGAACAAGCGCAACTGGGGTGTCTTTCCGCGAAATCGCCAAAACCAGGGTAATGACCCAAACCACTCCGGCAATCAATGTAGGAATTAATGTTACCATTCCAGGTAGAGCAATTTCCTGCAAATTCATCACGCACACCTCCTTTTCATCCTATGCTGTTTGGTGGCTTGCTTGGCACTCGATGTAGGCTCCTCTATATAAGCCTTACTATCTCGCAGCCCTTCGTATTCGCCGCAATTATGCAATCTTCCACGACGGCCGCACAGTTCGTATTTGATGCTATTTTGTGACGGCAGTGCCGGATTTTCTTGCTTTCTGCTTCGACATTATCATTGCAATACACGCAACAGCAGCGATAACCAATCCAACGGCTGTAAAGATTAGAGTATTGGATTTTGGCAATGGCCAGACGATTTCAGCCCGGTAATAATCTTTGTTTCTCCCCATGAAGGTGAAAGTATACGTGCCGGGTTCGCTTTCGACCTCTAGCCAAAGCAAGTCAGAATCCTCGCCAAAACTCCTCAGTGCAACAGGCTCTGTCTTTTCACCGTTGTAAGAAACAACAATGCTCCGGATATTCAAAGTGCTTATTTCAATGGCCTCGTCATCCGCTTGCAGTCTGAACTTCTGGTACCCATCCTTTTGCTTTCCGACAGGAATAAGCTGCGCGGCAAAAGGCATGGGCCGGAAAACCGCCTCGGCCTCTTTGATCTCTTTCTCATCTTCATATAATACATACGCCACTTTCTTGACCCAGGCATCAAAAAATTGGTCTGCCGGGTACTCCCGCCTAACCTCATCGTTATGAGAAGCAGCAGGGTCATTTACTATAACGTACTCAATGCCATCTTTCCACGTGAACCCTCGTATGAGAACCAAGTGTCCACCTGTATGATCAATCGGAACACCCTCGACCGGAGGAAGAGGGCTTGGAAAGCCCGGTTTTCTGTATCTCACACTTACTATGACAGGCCTGTTGGCAGCTATCTGATGCTTTACAGGGTACCAAGGATCAGCGCCCTCCTCAGGCACAACATAGTCCACGTATGAAGTAAAGCCGTAACTTGCAGCACTGGCCACGTTGAACGACCAGTTTCCGAAAATACCCTCCTCATAATCCCGTGCATTCCATGCCGATTCTTCAGGCGAAATATCAACTCCGTAATAACCCAAAACCATTGCCACACAAGTAGGGCTGCATATACTACCTGAAATTGCCGGATCGCGCGTATATTGAGAGTAGGTTGGCACATCAAGATCCATTTCAAAACTGCTGAGATCAGGTGCGTCTTCAGGGTACAATTTGGGAATTGCCTGGCCAGGCAATGTGTTTCTAAGGGTGCATGCCACCAACCGCACCTTTGGTGTAACGCCGGCGTTCCCATTTTCAGGGGCAAAGAGCGTCAACCTGTACTGAAATGCATCGCCCGTTTCTCCCGCCTGGCCTTTTACTATCAACTCGTCAATAGCTATTTTTGCCAGGCCATCCTCATTAGCATGCCCTGACGATCCAGGCAGATTGAGCCTGTTCTTTTCAGTAAACGCAGTTGAACTCCACTTCCCCCAGGATATCCAATGAGACCACTCACCCAAGACATGAACTCTTCCCTGAATCTCGATGTAGGTAGAATCCGGCGTTTCAGCATTCCACGAAAGCACCATATATTCAAAAGGTTCGGTTTCCACAACAGGCGAAGTGTAAGTACCCGATGAGACGCTGTCTTTCAATATTACAGCGCCGTTTCCGCTGTCTATAACCACAGTTCCGTCAGTTTCCCCCTGTTGAAAATCCTCAACAGTGGTGAAGACAAATAGGTTTTTCTGGGGAAGACGGAAATACTCAAGGCTTACGCTTTCCGGCTGGGCTATGGCAATACGGACTCCAAATCCACTCAAAACAACGGCCATAATCATCACAATTGCAAAGATCAAGCCAACTGCTTTAGAGGATGCCTTGAGAAACCTGTTGATCAAATTGTGATAAACGCGCTCATTCTCCATGAAACCTAGTTGCTTTGCAAAAGGTTTTGTCAACGTTGATGCTCCTCTCTTGAAACTGATGAACTGGGGGCACCAGCCCGGTAATTAGAGATCTGGGTTCTAATCGCTCTTCTGGCCGCCTGAAGACACAGTTTTCTCCAAAAAGAGCATAAGTTTTTCCATGGTTTCAGAACTTACTGCATGTTCCATGAGGCATGCGTCCTTTTCCGCAGTCTCTTCGCTCACTCCCAGAATTTCAATGAGAAAGTTTCGAAGTGTTTTATGCCGCCTCTTCACTCGGAGAGCATGTTCGCGCCCCACAGGTGTCAAATAAACCCTGCCGTAGCGCTCCTGGGTCACAAACCCCTTTTCCTTTAATGTATTAACCGCTGCAGTTACACTAGGTTTTGCTATATCCAGTTTTTCGGCAATATCAGTTACCCTAACCGCTCCGTCTTTTTCTGAAAGTAATAGTATAGTTTCAAGATAGTCTTCAATAGATGAAGATAAATCAGAATTAACCACAAGGCCCACCCCTTTCCTGGGCCGTGACCCTCCCAAATGAGCCCAGGCCAATTACCACTTGCGCCTCAGTAATCCCCTCGCACAGTCAAAGTATACTATTGCCATCGCCATGATACTTCTGCGTTTCATCCGGTGTTCCCTTCTTACCACATAATACTGGCATTTAAGCAGGTAACGCTTTCACCCAGGCACTGAGATACGCAACCTCCAACATGTCATGATCGTTTTTTCGGCTTCCCTCACGCCAATTATGGTAATATACTAGTGTTAGTCAGGCCTAACAATTGAGCGGTTCCTAAACAGCAATGTGAAGAAGATATTGAAAGGAGCATGATTATGCCTAATCCTACTGCTTCAACCGTAGTTAAGGAAAACCAGGAAACACTTCGGGCTGAGCCTTCCCGTGAATTTACGGTTGCGCTTGTTGGCCAGCCCAACGTTGGAAAGAGTGTCATTATGAATCTCCTCACAGGAGCCAGAGTAATGGTATCCAACTATCCGGGAACCACTGTGGAAGTCACCAAGGGCTATTTCTTATCCCCATCAGGCAGAATCACTGTTATTGACACCCCCGGCACATACAGTTTGCACTCAGACACAGAAGAGCAGAAAGCAACTCAACGGGTTCTGCTGGAAACAAATATTGACCTGATAGTGAACATAACAGATGCAAGGAACCTTCCGCGAAACCTTTACTTGACCTTGCAACTTCTGGACCTAAACGTTCCAATGGTTCTGGTGTTAAACCAGATGGACATGGCGAAAGAAGCCGGGCTGACTATAGATACCGCAGCGCTGGCAGAAACACTTCAACTTCCCGTTATTCCAATGGTGGCTGCAAAAGGCGAAGGTTACGAGAAACTCAAACACGCCATTGCTGCCGCTGCGTATACTCGCGAAAACATTTCCGCCAAGCCCATCCCGGTAGCCTTTTCGCCACAGGTAGAAAGCGTCATAAGCACGTTACAGAGCCACATTGAAAAGACCATTCCTGAGGAAGATGGCAAACACAGGCTACACCCATCCCGAGCTCTTGCCGTTCATCTAATGGAACATGACACCCTGGATGAGGATCTTTTCCAAGCATATCCCGAGTTACCGGGCCTCGTGGAAGAACTGCAGGCAAACGTGGCGGTAAATCAGTCTCAATGCACTGGATGCTTCAGGGGGTGCGGGTTCTGCCCGGCGGCAGATGATTACCATCCAATTCTTCCAACATGTCTGGAAAGAACCCAAAAAGCTCAGGCGATCAGTAACTCTGTTGTCAAGCACACCCAAGTATCAAGCCCGGATTCGATCAGATTGCGCATTGAGAAACTGCTTGATCACCCCCCAACGGGCATTCCTATTCTTGCCTTTGTGGCGTTCCTTGCAATCAAGACAACCCTTTCAATCTTGGACTTTGCAGAAGCCTTTGTACCGTGGGTGCTCGGGCCGCTTGTAAATCTATTCAGTTCTTTGGCGGGCTCATTCACCAAAGGCAGCCTTGCTGAAATCATCATTTCAGCAGTCCCTGAAGGCATACTGCTCCCATTTGAGGTGGTGATGCCAACCATGCTTTCGATATATTTGATCATGGCCCTGCTGGAAGACTCGGGCTTCATGCCTAGAATAGCGGTAATGATGGACCGGGCCATGTCGTTCTTGAGACTTCCAGGGCAAGCAATAATACCTATTGTACTTGGTTTTGGATGCCGTGCGCCTGGAGTTCTCGCTACACGAACCCTTTCCGGGAAGGCGTCTCGTTTGGCCGTTTCAACACTCCTGGCGATTCCCATACCATGCGCCGCTACTCTGGGCATCATAACCGGCGTAGGAAAAGCCTTTGGCGCAAGCCTAAGAGTAATATACGGTTCCATCGCAGTAGTATTCGTTTTGCTGGCACGGTTGGTTGGACGATACCTGGAAACAGATCAGGAATTGATACTGGAGATTCCACCGATACGTGTTCCCTCTGTTAAAGCACAGGTAATACTTGTTTGAAGAACCCTTCCAACCGCATCCAAACTTTGACGCCTACTGCTTTAACAGAGGGAACACGTATCGGTGGAATCTCCAGTATCAATTCCTGATCTGTTTCCAGGTATCGTCCAACCAACCGTGCCAGCA
>DUTL01000006.1 GCA_012842105.1 Candidatus Fermentithermobacillaceae bacterium
TTAAGGCCTTTATGATGATAGAGCACAAGTTTGGCACAATCCTGAAGGCCTCTAATGGGTTTGAGAATGTCATATCCGTGTAAAGGGTGCTCCCTTATTAGGTCGAATTCATCCGGCGTAAGACTGCCAGGCTTGTTCAAGACCCTGTCCGGAATTGCGATTTTTCCAATGTCGTGAAGAATCCCTGCTTGAAATAGACATTGTAGCTGTTCGCGGGACAAGCCTGATCTCTTACCCAGCCTCACAGCGTACCTTGCAACCTTCTCAGAATGGTTGGCCGTATAGGTGTCTTTGGCATCGATTGCCCGTGCAAAAGCAGAGGTCAGTGCCTTTAGTGTAGCATTTAGTTCTTTGTTTTTCTTGGACAGTTGCTGATTCTTGACGATCAACATTGAACTGCCTACCCCGGAAACATACCCAATGAAGACAAAAAAGCACAACCTGAAGCACCAATTGCTTGGGTCTTGCATAACTCGCCCGGCAACGTCCAGTGGCATGAATGGCCCGGTGAACAAGCCTGAAACCAAACCGGTTGCACCGCCCCATGCACTGCCTTTAGTGATTCCGGTAATCACTATTGGAATGTAGAACAAGTGAGGGGCGGCCGTTTTCACTCCTCCGGTTACATAGACCAAAACACCGATTAACGCCATACTGGCGATCAACATACCTGTGTATGCAAGAGAGTAGGTAGGCGCTTTGAACTGTTTGCGCTTACCCTGAATCAATCTCCCCAGTTCTTCCAACCGGCTTCTATCTATCACAACCCACACCCCAAACCATTTTCCGATCTGTCTCAAAGGCTGTCAGACGCAATTGCAGAACCTTGAAACGCTCCCGGGAACAAACATGGACACTTGAAGATAACCTTGCACCCAAGAGTATTTCATTCTATATGCAAGCACAAATTACCTTCTAAAGCTATCCAACAATGCGCGCCCGTAATGCCAGGAGCCGGGGAAATCCCCGGCTCCTGCCGGACTCAGCCTTCATCCGCGATCAGCGCTGTCTCTATGTCTATTGCCTGGATACTATCCTGATTTCAACAGCCGTATGGCCGTCTAAGGCGATCCTCACAACATCCCCTTTCCGGAGATCGGACCAACCTCGTATCTTATTGTTGTAGCTAACTTTGGTCTCAGAATCGGCTATGACCAGAGTCTTTTCGCCGTCATGTTCAACAATCAAAACAGCTGCGTAGTCGTGGAGGGTGACATTTTCCAACTTCCCATAGAGATCACCGAAGGGAATTGCCTGGTTGCTGGCCAGAATCTCTATCTTCACAGCTTCTTCGCCGTCGTGCTTCACCTTTATCTTGTCTCCGACCGCAAGCCGATCAGGAGATATCTCAGAAGCCCCCCGGGAGATTTCCGCTGTAGGAGATATCTTGAGCACAAATTGCTTGCAGTCATCCTGTTTCACAGTTATGGCCCGGGCCTTTGCCGACGACGTGGTTTTGATTTCGGATATTACACCGGTTGTTTCTTGCATTGCCTGGTATTTCTCGAGAATCTCAACTTCAACTCCGGTATTGTTGACCAGTCTCACCTTTACCTTGTCTCCGCCGTGTATCTGTGTCCTGGGTACAACCTCACCTTTGTATGTCACCCGTACATTGGAGGACAGGGTAATATTGTGGAGTTTCTTACTGCTGTCTACCACGTCAATATTCATTTCTTCCGTGGTAATGAGTATCCCGGTAACGGTCCCTGAAACGTACCGGGTTTCGCTAAACCGTTCGGTTACCTGTATGCGTACCACCTGATTGTCTCGAATCACAAAGGTGGCCACATCTTCCACTGAAAGGTCTTTGTACGCTATGGGTTCCCCGTAGTAGGTAATGGCCACATCTTTGTGCAGAGTAAGCACACGCTCCTGCCCGGACTTCGTTTCAATTGTCAGCATGCGAGTGGCGCCTGTGGTTTTCTTTGCCTTGATTGTACCGCTTATGTGAGTGCTATCCTCATCAGCAAGTATCCAGATGTAATATACCTTGCCGTTACGTTCTTTTGCGTAGATATAGTCTCCGTCCGCAAGCCGTGACACCGTATACTCATACCGCCCATCGGTTATTGTGCAATCCGGCTCCAGGGTAAGAGTTTCAGAACCTTCTTCTGTCTTGACCATGAGCACCACTTCGCCTTTGCCGGTGGTTACTTTGAAATCAATGGTACCCAGAATCTCACGCGTGGGTACCGGAGCCGGGGTGCTGCTCTTCACTACAGTAATGAGAACGGCAACATCTGAGAGGTTGGTCAATATCCGGACGGTATCCCCAATCTTGATGTCTTTCACAGAAGCCTGTTCAGACCCAACGAACACCATGGCATCTTTCGAGATTGGGTACTTATACGTTTTGCCCGAAGCAACCTCAATTTCAATTGAACTGCTTGATACGTACCGTACAGTTCCGGTGACGTGGTACGGCATCTCTTCAGGGAGTTCCTGGCTGATCAACCGGTCAAGTATAGTGGCCAGCTCAGCCCTGGTAACCGGTTTGTTGGGCTGGAACGTCTTGTCGACGTAACCTTTGAATAGCCCCATCTCCACTGCTTGCGCAACGTATCCCCAATACCCGTCAGGAATCGCCGGAGCATCCTTGAAATCCAACGGAGCATGCATTCTGGCTTCAGCAAATTTGCCATTTCCGCTGGCTTTCACCAAAACTTTTGCAACCCATGCGCGGCTCGCCGGTTTTTCAGGATTAAGTTCAGCCAGATCCACCCATCTCTCATCGACGGCTATCAAAATATGGCCAAGAGACCATCTTGCCGGCACAGGAACATATGGATACCACGAACCATCCAGATAAAACCAACCGGGAGAGTCACTGTCGTCTAACTTTCCGTAATGCCAGTAGTTCTGCAGCCTCTTCCTATCCTGCTTCTTTAGATCCTGATCAAGGCTAAGGTATGTGCCACTCAACCGGCTGGCAAGTTCCTCAGCTTCATCTTCAAATCCGTATGCCCGTACTATCATGGCCAGAGCTTCAGCCTGTTTCACCGGATTGTTGGGCATGAACACGTTGTCATCATAACCTGCAATTATCCCGAATCCACGCATCCTCGTAATAGCTTCAAGAGCCCAAAAGGATGATCCAAGGTCAGAGAAACCCAATTTATTGCTCTTCTTCAGAGCCTTTTCAGCCTGTTTAATCAGTTTTTCCAAAAACTTCGTCATGTGTTTGTGTGCTTTGCCATTTGCGTGAGCAAACCCGGACATTCCCAACACCATTGAGAATGTCAAGAGCAAGATCACTGCAGCCCTAAGCCTTAGTTTTACAGGCCTGGACGGCCGGTACCCGGGGTACTTCTTGTTGCCTGCCAAACTTACCGCCTCCTGTGAACCAGAATCAATGCAAACTATCTAAGATTGCCTCTACGTTAGGGTTGGCCTGCTATCGCAATAAGAAAGCAGAAACCCAAACTCGAAACCCTTTCAGATATACAATCGGTTTGAGTAGAAAACTTATGGGTGGGTATTGACACTTTCTGTGAGTACATCCGATTGATAGCAATTCTGCTTATTGATCCAGGGATCTGCTTTGAGGTACTGATATCGCATATTCAGGGACCGGATTTCCATTGCTCGCCCAGAGTTATTCTCTCAACGGTTGCAGGGTGGGTCCACGCAAACCAGCGTATGAAACGAGGCGGCTGTACGTCCCCTAGATTTGCTTTAGCCAAGCCTATCATTGCCGCAATGAATGAATCAGGGTCTCCTGTAACATTGAGAGAGAATACGTCTGCCTGAATCTCATTTCTTCGCGACAAGAACGAAGCAACGGGAGTAGCCACATACGAAGTCAAGACCGCGAAAAGCACAAGTGACAGAAACACCTCTCTAAGCATCTCAATTGAAAGGCGGCCCGGAACCGGGCCGGATACCAATGAAAACAGCATGGCCACAATGAGAGTGCCTGCTGCAGAGACAGAGATGCCCCTCATAATATGCCCGTACTTCCAGTGGCCAAGTTCGTGGGCCAGCACAAGCCTCACCTCTTCAACAGAGTGGTTGGCAAGCAGAGTATCGTAAAGCACTACCTGTTTGGCCCTGCCAAGGCCTGTAAAATACGCGTTTGCCCTGGCCGTCTTGGCCGAAGCCTCCATGACCAATACTTTGTCAACCTTCATTCCTGCGTTTGCTGCAAGTTCCTGAACGTCTTGAAGCAGCACCGGATCTTCCAGTGGGGCAAACTCATCGAACATTGGGGCTATCACTGACGGATAGAGATATGCGAAGAATATGCTTCCAAAAAACAGCAACACAGTCAGAAGGTATGGCCAGGTTCCGGGAAACCGTGCAAGCAAGAATGCTGCAAGACCTCCGGCTATAGCGTAGATGAAAAAGTTGAGCAAAGAGCTCTTGAGAAGCTCCACCAGCCAACCTGATATTGTGAGCCTTGAGAGCCCGAAGGTTTTTTCCAAGTAGTAGCCATTGTACATCCGGAAAGGCAAACTTACCAGAGTCAGCAAAACAGCCGTTTGCAGCGCCAGGGCTACACCAACCCAGAAAGCCCCGGACGGCGATGCCTGGCGGGAGAGCTGTATACCCAATAAGGTGCTGCTCTTATGGCCTCTGTTGGCAAACATGAACAGGGCCAGCAACGTAACAATGCTCTGAAGGCCATTAGACACATAAGAAAGGTTAGCCCTGCGGGTTGATTTATCAAGGAAAGCACGGTCAAAATAAGTTAATGTTTCCTGCGAAAAAGATCTGGGCACAAACGCGCTGACAACCCACATAATACCAAACATAATCCCAATACCCAGGAGCAATTTCATGAAAAGCCCCCCGCTCCGCGTCATACACTTCACCTCGGAACTTGTCATCTAAACTTAGTTTGAACCGCGCCAGTATCATGATACGTCTTTGATGCCTTCTTGATAACCGGTTTTTCTGGAGTCATTCTCTAACCCCGTCGTTCCGGCAAGTAAACTCAGGCACCAGTTGTCCGAGAAGTTCCAGGATCTCTTTGTCTCCTGACATTACCGGCAATGTATGTTTGCTAAGTTTCCACACCGGAGTGCTTTCGGCATTTCGTGAGGCCGCGAGCTCACGGGCTCCGGCGTAGACTTCACCGGTTGCAGCACCTGTACAGGGCCCCGCCACATCCTCGCCGAAGACCTGACAGTTCAAGTTCCTGGGATACACAAGTTCCTCGAGCCTGGCCAAATCCAGGTGAAACGATTCCAAGTCGATTGGCTGCTGCTTAGCCACGAATATCTGGGCATGGTGGGTGGCTGAAGTCCCCTCCTCAGCGGTAAGAATCTCTTCGAACAGTTTCTCGCCTGGACGGATACCTGTAAAGACGATAGGAATTTCGCTGTATGGAATACGGCCGGAAAGCCTGATCATCTGCTCTGCCATTTCAAGGATTCGCACAGGCTCGCCCATATCTAACACGAAAATCTCGCCCCCATGCCCCATGGTGCCTGCCTGCAGTACCAGTTCTACCGCTTCCTTCTTGGTCATGAAGTACCTTCGCATGTCTGGGTGGGTGACGGTAACAGGGCCTCCTTGTGCGATTTGGCGCCGGAAAATAGGTACCACACTCCCTCTTGAACCAAGCACGTTGCCGAACCTAACCGATACGAACTGTGTGTAGGCGCTGATGCTGTTGATAGACTGGACTACCAGTTCAGCCACGCGTTTGCTGGCGCCCATAACACTCGTGGGATTAACTGCCTTGTCAGTGGATATCATTACAAACTTCCTGGCTTCATAGTGAAGCGCCGCCCTTGCTACATTGAGTGTGCCAAACACATTGGTCTTAATGGCTTCTTGAATGTTTGCTTCCATCAGGGGAACGTGCTTGTGGGCAGCGGCATGAAATACAACTTCTGGACGGTATTTGGAAAACACGTCTTTTATCCTAGCCAAATCCCGTACATCTGCAACCACCAACTGTTTTTTCAGGCCCGGAAACTCTGTATCCAATGCAAGTTTAGCCTCAAAAATCGAGTTTTCTCCGTGGCCCAGAAGTATGAGGTGGCCAGGGCCAAACCGGGCAACCTGCTTGCATATTTCCAACCCTATAGAACCCCCTGCTCCTGTAACCAAAACAGTTTTTCCATGCAGGTAGTCCTGTATTTTTTCAGTATCCAGGTTAACTTCAGGACGGCCCAAGAGGTCTTCTATGTCTATGTCTCTTATCATGCCCATGTCAAAGGGCCTGCCGGCCATGTCCATGAGCCTGGGCAGCGCCTTTATTTTTGCACCGGTACTCTGGCACAATTTCACGATTTCCTTGATAACCGTAGGAGCTACAGACGGCATGGCTATTATAACCTCATCTATACCAAATTCATTTACCAACCTGGGAATCAGATGCCTGCCCCCGTAAACCTTGACACGGTTAACCCTTGTGTTCTTCTTGAACGGATCATCATCTATGTAAGCCATAAGTTTATACTGCGGCACAGACGGCTTCGACAGTTCCCTGCCGAGGATAGCTCCGGCATCGCCGGCACCCACGATCAACACACGGATTGCCTGTTCATCCGAATATCCAAACGTACCTAGGAATCCTCCCCTTATCCTGTCAAAGAGCCTGACGGAGATCCTAAGGCCCCCAAGAAAGATGAATTCAAACACTCCCGTTATAATCAGGGCAGACCTTGGATATCCAGGTGCAACACGATACTTCAAGAGCCCCCATAATACCATGGTGCTAATGAATGCGCCTGAGGCAGATGCCAGAAGCTGGTCTATGCTTGCGTACCTCAAAATCACCGAGTACAGCCCCAGGGCGGCAAAAACCGCCACGGATACCAATGTAAAGAGGGGCGCTGCTTTTACATACTGAGATAAGTACACTGAAGGCACACTCAGTTCAAACCGGAGATAAAGCGCGGCCACCGCCGCTATGTTTATCAACACGGAGTCGACTATAATCAAATAAATCCTTCTGAACCTGCTCAATTACTTGCACCCTCTAATATAGATGTTTCCCGGACGGGCTCACAAAGCCTGTGCCCATGCACAGTTCCACCCTTGCCCGGAACGGTTTTCCCCGTGCTCATACCGGGATATCATGGATGATTTCCGTTTCACCGGAGCCACCGGCCGGATAGCTTGCCCTGTGCCCAGGACAGAGGTGTTTTGAGTGTACATAAGCGATCAACTTTCCCCAAGCCTCTCTAAGAGTTCTGAGTAGAACCGTTTGTCGTTTTTGCACAAGGCCGCAAGCTTTTCCATAGGACATAAATCGTCACCGGCACGGTTAAGGATTGGTATTGTCGTGCTTGGCCGCGAA
>DUTL01000353.1 GCA_012842105.1 Candidatus Fermentithermobacillaceae bacterium
AGGATACTACCTGGACAGAAACACTAATCAACTTTACATAGGAGCACACAAGAATTCGGATAGTATTAAGGTTGAAGTTGTATGGATGGATTGAAGGGGGATATTTATATGGATAGAAGTGTCTTCAATCTGCACTTTAAAGAGAGAATTGATTTGGAATTAGAGGATCTTCTCTCTAAAAGAGCTGAAATACTAACGATACCGAATGAAACCACATTCCTACATCAATACGAAGATTTTAGCTCACTGTATTTCATTAGAAAGGGAAAAACATGCCATTACATGTTAGATGAGAGAGGTGTCGAAAAAATCCTCTATACATTGAATAGAGGCTGGTTCTTTGGAGAAATTGCTGCAATCTTAAATATTCACTATACATCTTTATCCAGTATTGCAGAAGAAGACACGATAATATATAGGCTCAATCCTAATCAGTTTAAGGAGCTTATGGATAGTTCAAAAATATTTCGTGATTCATTAATGAACTGCATCTGTTACAAACTTATTTCACTGAGATATGAAATCGAGAATCTGGTATTTAATTCCACAAGAGATAGGCTGATTAGGTACTTATGCATGAATGTTGATGAAACAGACGTCGAGGACGGAAAGTGGTTGAATCAAAAATCTCGGAAAACTCATTATGAGATAGGAATTGTTATCGGCACTACAAGAGTGAGCGTAAGCAGATTGATAAGGGAATTACGAAATGAAGGGATTATTAGAATAGTTAATAATAATATTCAAGTCAATAAAGACTTCTATGAAGGGACTGTAGCAAGCTTTATGCATAACATCCGTCTGGAGCAAAGTAGGATAAGGTACTAAGGATCTTTTCTTCCAGCTTCTTTCGCTTACGCATGAAAATGCTCGAGTACTGCCTGAGCTTTGAGATGTCTTCCATATAGTTGCCTCCAATGACAATAATAATAGTATCATGTGACATATACGGCTGCGATTCCTGCTGAACCAGAAGCCCCAGATAACAATATTTCCGGGGCTCCATAAATATGGCGCTACTTGTAAGTCCTACGAACTTTCAATTGCTCTGATTGCCCCTGAGCAATTAAAAGCAGCTGGAAATAAACATGTGCTTTTAGAGGAGTCCGTGCTTGTAAAAAATTTCGCGCTTGCACATTTCAAGACCTGGCACTATTTAGGGTTTCGCTTAAAGCTACGCAGATTTTCTCTGCTATCTCTTCATTTATGTTTATAGAGTAAATTCTGACTATACCTTGATTAACATAACGATCTCTCAAATAGATGTTCTTTGCGCGCATTTTTGAACAGATTTCTGCTGCACTTATACCGGTAATCTTTTCATCAACTCTTATTTCAAGAGTTGGATAACTACATAAGCAATATTGAGGCTCGACGAAAGCCGCGGCTATGCCCGGTATCTTTTCGACTTGTGTTCTTATTTTCTGTAATAACTCTGTGAGCATTACCTCTTTTGCCGTAAATCTTTCCGTGTTGAGATTCTGCAGGGCTGTCAGCAAACCTATAATGGATTCCTTGCTAACTTTCATACTGCGACCTATGCCGTGAGTTGGAGTTCCCCGGAATTTCTCTTTTGGGATGAAAGAACTGGGCGGGTTCCATTCGTCATAGGGTTCAGATGGTGCTTCCAGCATTTGAACAGCTGCTGAAGCAATTAAGTCCTTACGTCCGCAGAGAATGCCGCTGTTCTGAGGCCCACGTATTCCTTTGCCACCGCTGATACAGACCAGATCAGCTCCCATATCTATAAACCGATGGAGGTTTTCCACCGGTGGAACTTCCGGTGCTGCATCTACAATCACGGGAATATTATATTTTTTCCCAACTTCAATAACCTCTTCAAGAGGCGGATGGCTTCCTGTTCTTACTGCATAGGCAATGGCAGCTGTTCTTTCTGTGATCATAGATTCGATATGCCATTTATTAGTGATATATACGGATAATGGGGCAACCGGAGCATGAGGTATCCCCACGCCAATAAGCTTTGCGCCGGCTGCTCGAATCGCGTGGGTATATCCGCTAATTTGGTGGCTAGGCATTATTACTTCGTTGGGCATGTTCGTTGTGTCCGGCAACCTATCCATACGGGCTACATCATATCCACAAATACATGCCGCCGTTGCAAGAGTAAGGGCTGCGCAGGCTCCACTTGTGACCAGTCCCGCCTCTGCATGGGTTTTTTCTGCGATGATCTTGGATGCAGCCGCTTGAAGTTGATCTA
>DUTL01000107.1 GCA_012842105.1 Candidatus Fermentithermobacillaceae bacterium
ATAGCAGGTGTTCCTGAAGAAACAGCCAGGGAGGCTTTAAGGCTGGCATCCACCAAGCTGCCAATGAAAACGAAATTCCAAACACGAGCTTGGTGGATGCCAGCCTTAAAGCCTCCCTGGCTGTTTCTTCAGGAACACCTGCTATCTCAAAGAGAATACGCCCGGGCTTAACTACTGCCACCCAGTACTCAGGGTTGCCTTTGCCACTGCCCATTCTGGTCTCTGCAGGCTTCTTGGTTACCGGCTTGTCAGGAAATATTCGAATCCAAACCTTGCCGCCACGTTTAATATGGCGAGTTAGGGCTACTCTTGCAGCTTCAATCTGTCTATCGGTTACCCAGGCCGGTTCCAGCGCCATAAGCCCGTACTCACCATAAAACACTTCGTTTCCGCTTGCGGCTTTGCCGGTCCTTCTACCCCTATGCTGCTTCCTAAACTTCACGCGTTTGGGCATTAACATAGCTTACTTGCCTCCCTTACCCTCTTGAGATTTCGCCGGGAGGATATCACCTTTATATATCCATGCCTTGACCCCTATACGGCCATAGGTCGTATGGGCCTCGGAAAATCCATAGTCAATATTAGCTCGTAGCGTATGGAGGGGAACCGTTCCTTCGCCGGCCCTTTCGCTTCGAGCTATCTCAGCCCCGTGCAAACGCCCGGATACCCTTATTCTTATACCTTTGGCTCCCGACCTCATAGCGCGGCCTATAGCCTGCCTCATTGCTCTTCTATATGACACCCTTCTCGCTATTGAGTCCGCCACGTTCTCAGCTACCAACTGGGCATCTGTTTCAGGGCTCTTCACTTCGAGACAGTGTATATTTACCCTTTTCCCCGTTAACCTGGCAATATCTTTCCGGAGAGCCTCAATGCCTGTACCTCCCCGTCCAATTACCATTCCAGGCCTTGCAGCATGTACAATTAGGCTGATTTCCTGAGGCTTGCGTTCTATCTCAATTCTGGAAATCCCCGCCCTGTACAATCTATCCTTGATAAACTCCCGAATCTTTCTATCTTCGAGGAGGAGCTCAGCAAAGTTCTTTCTGGCAAACCACCTGGAATCCCAATCATATATTACGCCAATACGCAACCCTTTCGGGTGAACTTTCTGACCCAAAGCCCTAACCCTCCTCTCTTTCCTTCAAAATCACCGTTAGATGCGCAGTTCTTTTCAATATGGGATAAGCCTGGCCCCTGGCACGAGGCCGGTATCGTTTGAGAGTTGGGCCGGGCCCAACGAAAATCTCAGAAACATATAGCAAATCCCCGTTCATATCATGATTGTTCTCTGCATTTGCAGTTGCCGAACGAATAGCTTTTTCCACTACTATGCTGGCCCTTTTGGGAGTGTATCTCAAAATGGCCAATGCTTCTCTTACTGGTTTCCCCCGTACAAGATCGGCCACTATGCCCACTTTGGTAGGGGATATTCTGATGTGCCTTACTTCGCAACGAGCTTCCATAAGTTCAAAATTGACCCCCTTACTTTAAAGATGTTGAACGCTGAGTATGCGCTCCATGGCCCCTAAATGTACGCGTGGGAGCGAATTCGCCCAACTTATGCCCTACGGCATCTTCGGTAATATAAACCGGTACATGCTTGCGCCCATCATGGACTGCAATTGTATGCCCCAGCATCTCAGGAACAATCGTCGAGTTTCGCGCCCAGGTTCGAATAACTCTCTTCTCTTTCTTCTCGTTCATTTCTCGTACCTTTGCCAACAGCTTCGCATCAACATAGGGCCCCTTCCTCTTGGATCGGCTCATAATCGCCCCCTCCTTCCTTAATTGTTATTTCCGGCGCTTGACAATGAACTTGTCAGACGCTTGCTTACGCTTTCTTGTCTTGTAGCCTAAAGTGGGTTTGCCCCACGGAGTTACAGGCCCGGGCATTCCAACAGGAGCTTTGCCCTCGCCACCACCATGGGGATGATCCACAGGATTCATGGCCAAGCCCCTGACGCTCGGGCGCCAACCGCTGTGCCTGGTGCGGCCTGCCTTTCCGGCAACTTCGTTCTCATGCTCAACATTGCCTACCTGGCCTACAGTAGCCTTACACGCTACCGGTACCCTTCTTTGCTCGCCTGAAGCAAGCCTCAGCAGCGCATAGCCACCTTCCTTAGCCATCAATTGTACCTGTGCACCTGCCGCTCTTGCCAGTTGCCCGCCTTTGCCCGGCACCATCTCAACGTTGTGAACAAAAGTACCTGTAGGAATATTGTCCAGAGGCAACGCGTTACCCGGCCTAATATCGGCGTCAGCGCCTGCCGTTATGATGTCTCCCACCCGTAGGCCTACAGGCGCCAGGATATACCTCTTGTCGCCATCGGCATACGTAATAAGCGCCAAACGTGCCGAACGTCCCGGATCGTATTCGATTGCCGACACTTTTCCTGGCACACCGTCTTTGTCTCGCTTAAAATCTACAATACGCACCAGTTTCCTGGCACCGCCGCCGCGATGACGCACTGTTATCCTGCCTTGGGCATTTCGCCCTGAGAACCTCTTCTTAGATACAACCAAACTCTTTTCAGGTTTCGCCTTTGTTATCTCGTCAAAGGTACTTGATGTGCGCTGGCGAAGCCCGGGCGATGTTGGCTTAAAATCTTTCACTGGCAACCAATTTCCCTCCCTTTACCGCGTCCTAAACACCTTCGAAGAACTCAATGCTCTCTCCAGGTACCAGGGTTACCATGGCTTTCTTCCAGCCGGGAGTACGCCCAACATGATATCCCATCCGCCTTGGCTTACCTTTCACGGTGATTGTATTGACCCTCATAACCTCAACTTTGAAAATTTCCTCTATGGCGTTGTGAATATCTGCCTTGGTTGCTCTGGGATGTACCCGGAACGTGTACGTGCCTTGCTCCATGCCATCATGGCTTTTTTCAGTGATTATGGGTGCAAGAATAATGTCTCTCGCCATCAACTTCATGCCAATTCCTCCTCAAGTTTCTCAACTGCATCTTCTGTAACTAAGAGGTACCTCTTTGACATAACATCATAAGTTGAAATCTTTCTTGCATTAGTCACTGAAACACCAGGAATATTTCGGGCTGACAATACCACGTTCGGCTCTGCTTCGGCTGTAACTACAAGGCAACTTTCTTCAACGCCAAACCTCTTCAAAATCTCATATATCTGTTTGGTCTTTGGCTTTTCCATCTTAAGTTCCTTCAACACGATAATCCGGCCTGTTCCCGACCGCATTGAGAGAGCAGACAGAAGTGCCTGTCTCTTCATCTTCTTGGTCAACCGCCAACTATAATCCCTGGCCACCGGCCCAAACGCCACTCCGCCGTGCCTCCATATAGGTGACCTGATACTGCCGTGCCTGGCTCTTCCTAAGCCCTTTTGCCTCCATGGCTTTCTGCCTCCGCCGGCGACTTCCGCTCTTGTTTTTACTCCCACAGTGCCCACTCTTGCGCTGTTCAAATGCGAAAGGATTGCCGCCCTCAGCAGGCCCCTGTTAGGCTCCATCCCAAACACTTGCTCAGATAAGCTCACAGTGCCCAATTTATCGCCTTGTTCATTATAAACATGTGCTTCTGGCACGAGGCTCCCTCCTTAACCTGTGCTTCACCGAGAAGCCTCTTTAATCATAATCAGGGATCCTCTGCTTCCAGGTACCCCGCCATGCACCAAAAGCAGGTTCTTCTCGGGATCTACGTTCACTACACGCAGATTCTTAACAGTAACTCTTTCACTGCCCTTGTGCCCCGCCAGCTTTCTGCCTGGCCAAACCCTCGCAGCGTCCCTGGCCTGAAGTGAGCCCGGGCCCCTATGATATTTTGAGCCATGGCTTGACGGGCCGCGTCCAAAGTTCCAACGTTTGATTACGCCTGTGAATCCCTTGCCAAGGGAAGTGCCTGTAACATCAACGTAATCCCCTGATTTGAAAACATCGACTTTGACTTCATCACCAAGCTGAACCTTATCGCCAGGTTGTACCCTGAACTCACGTAAATACCTTTGAGGGCTGGCTTTCTTCTTCTTAAAATACCCTCGCTGGGGTTTCGTAAGACGCTGTTCCTTCACAAAACCAAACCCCAGCTGCACACCGGTATACCCGTGTTTCTCCAGGGTTCTCACATCAACAACTGTGCAGGGGCCGGCTTCAATGACGGTTACGGGAATAAGTCTGCCTTGCTCATCAAATATCTGGGTCATCCCAACCTTCTTACCCAGAATAGCCTTCATATCACAGCACCTCCTCCATCAAAAGCCATTGTCTACACAGCCTTGATCTCAATGTCTACACCGGCAGGTAAATCCAACCTTGTAAGAGCATCCATCGTCTTGGTTGTAGGCTCCATAATATCGATTAGACGTTTATGGACCCTCATCTCAAACTGCTCACGGATGTCTTTCTCTCCATTGGGAGCAGTAAGAATAGTGTATACGCTCCTCTCAGTAGGAAGGGGCACCGGCCCTGAAACAAGGGCACCCGTCCTCTTGGCTGTATCTACTATCCTTCCGGCTGATTGATCTAATATCTTGTGATCGAAGGCCCTTAACCTAACCCTAATCCTTTGCCTTCGCACACTGATCACCCCTCAATCTTCGTGACTACCCCGGATGCCACAGTGCGGCCGCCTTCCCGGATTGCAAACCTGAGGCCCTCTTCCATTGCGATTGGGGCTATAAGTTCAACCGCGACCCTTACGTTATCTCCGGGCATAACCATTTCTATGCCTTCGGGCAGGGTAACCGAACCTGTAACGTCAGTTGTCCGGAAATAGAACTGAGGCCTGTAGCCTGTGAAAAACGCGCTGTGCCTTCCGCCTTCTTCCTTGGTCAGTACATAGACCTCTGCCTCAAATTTGGTGAAAGGCTTAATGCTGCCCGGCTTTGCCAGAACCTGGCCCCTTTCGATGTCTGTCCTGGATATGCCTCTTAGCAAGCATCCTACGTTGTCTCCTGCCTGGCCGCTGTCAAGAGTCTTTCTGAACATCTCAACCCCGGTCACAACTGTAGACCTCGGCCGATCTGTTAGGCCTACTATCTCTACAGTATCGCCAATCTTAACCTGGCCTCGCTCAATTCTTCCCGTAGCTACGGTCCCACGCCCTGTAATCGTAAACACGTCTTCAACTGAGAGCAGGAACGGCTTGTCAATGTCTCTTTCAGGAGTCGGAATGAACTCGTCAATCGCTTCCGTTAACTTAAGAATGGCGCCGCACCACTTGCAGTCTGTTTGACCGCAGCCACATTCAAGAGCCTTGAGAGCTGAACCTCTGATAATAGGTGTGTCGTCTCCCGGAAACTCGTATTTGTCAAGAAGTTCTCGTATCTCAAGATCTGAAATCTCAAGAAGCTCCTCATCGTCTACCATGTCCACCTTGTTCAAAAACACAACTATGGCCGGAACCCCTACCTGCCTTGCCAAAAGAACGTGCTCTCTCGTCTGGGGCATGGTGCCGTCTGCAGCCGACACTACCAGGATAGCTCCGTCCATCTGGGCGGCGCCTGTAATCATATTCTTAATGTAGTCGGCGTGGCCCGGGCAGTCTACGTGGGCATAGTGCCTGTTTTCCGTCTCGTATTCCACGTGGGACGCTGCAATGGTAATGCCCCTTGCCCGCTCCTCGGGAGCCTTGTCGATCTTGTCAAACGGAGTGAACTCAGCATGGCCCGCAGCTGCAAGCACCCTGGTAATAGCAGCCGTGGTCGTAGTCTTGCCATGGTCGATATGCCCAATAGTACCTACGTTCACGTGAGGCTTAGTTCTTTCGAATCTCTTCTTGGCCACAACAAAATCCCCTTTCCTTGCATTATGGCCCACTGTTTGTGACTTTCTATGGATTTTTTATCAGGATTTTTAGGTTTATGCAAGTTGATCTTCGCTTAACTGTCAAATGAACAAACAATAAGCAACATTAGCACGTTCTTTGCCTGTTCTGGGAACTAAGATCCAGTCAATATCAAAATGGAGCTCACAACCGGAATCGAACCGGTGACCTCATCCTTACCAAGGATGCGCTCTGCCTACTGAG
>DUTL01000007.1 GCA_012842105.1 Candidatus Fermentithermobacillaceae bacterium
ACAAGTTGTAGTAGTCACACACGGGCCTTGCAGGATCGACGGCGCAAAGCAGAGCTTCGTGAAGCCTCATGGAACAGGAGAAGGCTTGGGAAGCGGCTTTCAAATCATAGGGCCGTGCCAAGCCGGCATCGCCAGAACCTTCAAAATCGGCCTTCAGGCCAAACGGCTGTACCGTCCCGGAATGATCAAAGGATTGAGATCCGGCTGCCTTCGAATTATGTAACCTTTTATGTAACCTTGCCTGCCCGGCATTTTCGCCGGTAGTCATGCAATCTTCAAATACGCCCCGGTCGCACAGGTTATCCAGATAGTCACTTATTGTTTGTATGGCCACAATAGCCCTGGCCAGGCGCTTCATCACGGGGCGGTTCACCAACGCATACACCGCGCCGCCCACGCTATGAAAACCCTTGTTGTGAATACTGGCAAGCGCCTGCCTTCTTAACTCAGGATCCGGAATTTCTCGGGCCCTTTGCTCCCACGAAGACAGTTCTTGTTTTGCCAGGGGAAATATGCGGGTAACCATGGACAAATACACGGCCCATTCGGAAAGCATTGAGGGCTTGCCAGGCCGGATCCCTGGTTGAATAATCTCGCCCTTTAAAGAGAGCCTGTTGTGTGGAACGCCTCTGTGTAGAACTCTGTCTCGAATCTTGCCAGGCGATACTTTGAAACCCTCCTTGTTGTCCAAAAGGGCCCAGTTCTCAAACTGCTTGTTTTTCTCTCCGGTGGCTTTGAGACGAAGACATTTAGTGAAGCATTTGGTGAAACATTTAGAATCGTCCCCGGTATTTCACTCAAGTTCGCACTTATCTTCCTTTTTGAAACGATCCAGCAACTTTTGAAGCATTGTCAGATATCCCATTGCCCTCCCTGGCTCATGGTTGGCCGGGTCACCGGGTTGGCCCCGGAAAACGCTGCCCCAACCTGCCAAGTTGCCATCCCTTCCATATACAGCCCTGCCCACGGCATCCAACTGGGCTTCACTAGCATGCTGCCAATCATAGTAGCTTATTCCTTGAAGGTTGTTTGCCCGGGCCAGCTCAGAAAAGCGAACTATTTCCCCTGGAGACACTGTCCCGTAGCATTGGCCTACAGGGGCAACAGGCAGTTTGTATTTTGCAAGCCCTCTCAGGCACATGGCAAAGGCTTCATCCAAGGAAAAGCTCATCAGGCCCCAGTAGACTTGTGGGAGGCAAACAGAGCAAAACGATGAAAATTCCGGGTAAGGAAAATTATCGTGGTACTGGGGAAGGGCAAATGTCGTATATCCCAAAGCAACTCCGGTTCCTATGACGCGAGTCACTTCAAGCCCTAATTTGAGCGCTTTGCTCTTGCCCTCGCGGCTTTCATATTCATGTTCCGCATCTACTATCAACCAATCCGCCCCAGCATCAAGGGCTTTCTGCATAGCTTTTGCCTCACCTGCAATATTGTTGCCATAACTATATCCCCATGCTCCAATGGAAAGCCCTGCATTGTGGGCAGGTTCAATCATCTGTTTCAACTGGTCGAGAAACAGCCCTGAAGTCCCTCCGTCCCAGGCCTTAACCAAGAGGCCTGAAAGCCCCATGTCCACAGCCCTGCGTACTATGTGGTTGGGAGGGCCTGCCTGTGACAATATCCATATCCAAACATGCTTCCCGTCCCAAGGTCTTGGAACCATCAGATTTCCTCCCTTTGGACCGTAAGTTTCCCGGTACACATTCAAAGTACGATGGTTTGACAAAGAGATTAACCTCTCATACCGGCTTGATACATCGTTCTTCCACTTTATGCGACAGATGGTTGTTATGTTAACTTATCCTGCTCCAATGAAACGCCCGGGGACATCAGGGACGGAACGCGGAACGTTGGGGACGGTCCTAAAAGTTTCATCTTCCGTTTTTGCTTTTGGCTGTTGTGGAGGTTTGATGAAACTTTTAGGACCGTCCCCAACGTTTCATACACTAATGCATAATAAAGAAGGGAATCGGGTTGCACGGGTCGAAATTGGGAAACGCAAGGCGGACGTAGCTAATAGACGTAGCTGGAAATAGCTAAATGAACACTTAAATGCCTTGCGAAATGCATACCGGATATAAGTTTTATGCATCGCACCACAAATACGAAGAATCCAACACAACACACAATCAACTTAGGCCTGCCATCATACCGGTACTAACACACCGGCAAACGTCCCGGTGTCATGTGAATTATCAAACTATGGTTCGCAACAAAGCATTAAGGCATACAAAGGAGGCAAGTGAATGACTGCTTCAAAGCAAGCAATTTATGGCCTATTGCTGGAA
>DUTL01000008.1 GCA_012842105.1 Candidatus Fermentithermobacillaceae bacterium
AGCGGGTTGTGGCAACTACTGAGATTCGTTGTGCGGGAGCAGTGTTTATGATCAACGGTGTGAGGCTTGCTCCGCCTCTGAAGATTCAAGCCATAGGCGATCCGGAAGTATTGCAGAATGCCCTGAAAATGCGCGGGGGAGTTGTGGACAGGCATTCTGCAACACTTCCGGATCGCCTATGGCTTGAATCTTCAAAGGCGGAGCAAGTCTCACACCGTTGATCATAAACACTGCTCCTGCACAACGAATCTCAGTAGTTGCCACAACCCGCTGGCCGTTTATTGACATTGCCTCTGCACCGGCAGCCAGCAGCTCATTCACCACTGCCAGTACATCATCATCGTGAATAATGAAAAGATTGGGATCCTGGCCTGATGCAGCTTCCTTTTTTGCATCGTTCATCTCAACGGTAATCCCCGGGCCGCTGACCTCGGCAAGCCCGGCCAGGACCCTGGCCTTGAGAAGTTCTTCCTGTAGAACATTGACCTGACTCTCACCGGCTACCATTGCTTCAGCCACACGATCCCTTAACATCCTCACTTCGTCCCTTAAACGATCCCTTTCTTCTTCCGTAGTATTAAGCAGCAAAGACAGTTCTTCTGCTCGCTGGTAATGAACATTTGCAGGTACAGATGGCCGCACTCTAAGTTGGGTGGCTAGCATAAAGCCGAATAATAGAAAAATAATGGTGAGTGCTACCTGAGAACCACGACGGCTCACAGTTGTCATACCCCCTTTCTCCTATAGTTTGAGTTTAACTGCATGTTTGTCGAAGCGCAAATCAATGTACTCCGCAAGCTTGCCTTCTTCCTCCAATTCAACCACTATTGATTCGAGCAACTCTATCCTTGCTTCTGAGCCTGGCTCATCCTCCCCCATAAACACTTTGCAGCCATCATCAAGTATGAGAATGCACTCTCTGTCTTCAACATTAAGTTCAATAACTCTGTTTTGCGATACCGGGCCAAGGCGCGCCACTATCTTAAGGCCCCAATCATATTGCGGCTTAAGGAACTGCCCCGGAGCCAAAACATCCTGGATCCCCGTAAAAGCAATGAGATCGTCAAACACTCCGTCATCTTCTTGAAGCACACGCCCCTGCTCATCAATAAGCCACATCTTACCGCCTACAGGCGCAAACATAATGGGCCTTCGCTCATCAATGTCGATGACAATTGTATCAGGAAATTTCCTGGTGCAACGCGCCGCTTTTATCCACGGAGACGCTTCTATGGTTTTTTGAGCCTTGTCCAAGTCGACGTCAAAAATATTAGTGGATCTCTGACTGCTCCTGGCAATAATCTCAGCATGAGATACCCTGCTTGCACCGGTGATTACATAGTTTCTAACAGAGAAAAAAGGAGATCTCAAAAAGAGAAATACGCCTGTTAGCAAGAAAAAAACAATCACCAAGGCCCAAGGAGAACCCCGGCCTGTCTCCTCAATTTTCGCTTCTTCCGAACCACGGGATTGTTTTGTGGCTCTTCCTGAAGTGCTTGCCCTCTTGCGCTTCATGCTTGTTTGTGAAACCTCATTCTTGTCTGATTATACCGGCTCCCAATGCGGCTAGTTTATCTTCAAGGCGCTCATACCCACGATCCACATTCTCAATGCCGGAGACAATAGTCCTGCCTTCAGCGGACAATCCTGCCAGAACCAGAGAAGCGCCGGATCTTAGATCGCTGGATTCCACACGAGCGCCAGACAACCTTGGCACTCCCTTTATTATAGCAGTTCTGCCTTCTGTACGGATCCTGGCTCCCATTCTTCCCAGTTCTTCAGCTTGCTTGAACCTTGATTCAAAAACTGTCTCGCTGATAACCGATGTGCCTTCTGCAATTGACAGCAAAGCCATCATCTGCGGTTGCATATCAGTAGGAAATCCGGGATAAGGCAAGGTCTTAAGATCAGTTGGCCTTCGCTTGTGCGAACCTCTCACACGGATACCCTTACCCAGAATGGATACGGTAGTTCCCACTTCCCTAAGTTTGGATGTAACAGCTTGAACGTGTTCTGCAACGGCGTTCCTAAGGTAAATATCCCCTGCTGTTATGGCAGCCGCTACCATAAGGGTGCCAACCTCTATCCTGTCGGGCATCACCGTGTACTCGCAACCTCCTACATTCCTAACTCCTTCTATGCGTATTACATCAGTGCCTGCCCCTCGTACTTTTGCACCTATTGCATTCAAGAAGCCCTGCAGATCAACAATTTCCGGCTCTTTTGCAGCGTTTCGAATCACTGTAACCCCATTGGCCATGCTGGCGCACATCATTATGTTTTCAGTTGCGCCAACAGACGGGATATCGAGGTGAATGTCAACACCACTTAATTCAGGCCCCTCTGCAGTAATGTGGCCATGGGCCTCACTGAAAGATACACCCAGAGCTTTTAGCCCCTTCAAGTGCTGGTCTATGGGCCTCTGGCCAATGTCACATCCTCCGGGATATGACACCCGCGCTTTCCCCATCCTGGCAACGAGCGGGCCCATGAGGAATATAGACGACCTTACCTGCCTCATGAGCCCTTCATCAACCACGTGGCTGTTCATGGTAGTAGGATCAATGTATATGGACTGCCCTTCTAAATTCACCCTTTTGACAACAGCTCCCAGGCCCCGCAGGATCTCTGACATTACCCTTACATCTACAAGATCGGGAGCATTGTGCAATATACATGGTGAACCAGCCATCACCGAAGCAGCCATGATAGGAAGCACTGCATTCTTTCCACCGCTAACTGCAATTTCTCCGTCCAGCTTGCTTCCGCCTGTAATAATGAACTCTGACATTGTCTCTATCACACTCCCGGCAACAGCAACCTAGGGCCAATATCCCATATTCTGATCCATTGTACGAAACCTTCTGGAAACTGGTTACTCAAGTCGCCAGCAGCTTAGAAAGGATGTCATGGGATTTCCATACATCTCCCGCTCCCAGTGTTACCAGTACTCCCTGGCCCTGGCAAAGCCCGGCTGCCAGGTTTGCTGCCTCTTCAATATCGTCGGCTTTGAATACACACCGGTGGCCTGCATCTCTTATTGCTTTGCTTATGACGCCGGGGTTGACTTCCAAATCTTGTTTCTCGCCTGGCCCGCTGTAGATTCCTGTAACAACAACCGCATCAGCCCTTGAGAACGCCCCACCAAACTCATGGTGCAACAACCTCGTACGTGAATACCTGTGGGGTTGGAAAAGCGCAACGACCCTTGAGCCTGGAAGAAACTCCATTATAGCATCAAGCACAGCGGCAATTTCATTGGGATGGTGTGCAAAATCATCCAAGAGCAGCACTTCGCCAAATCTACCAATACGCTCCAACCTGCGTTTTACTCCGGGAAACGTAGATAGTTGATCGCATGCGGTTTGTGGGTCAAGCCCAACTGACACTGATGCGGCGACCGCTCCCAAAGCATTCTGCAAATTGTGCACGCCTGGTATTTCAATGTCCAAAGAGGCCACATCATGCCCGTATTGGCACACCCGGCATGTTGTTCTCCATCCATCCCTGTTGATGTTCATCGCCTGCCAGATGGCTTCACTTTTCACCCCATATGAAACCGCATCCAGGTTGCAAGCCGCCCACTCTCTCAGTAAGGCATTATCAGAACATACAATCCTCACCCCGCCTTGTTTTGTCTGGCCAAGATATGAGTAAAATGCTTCTTTTAATGCCTCAAAACTGCCCCAGAAATCCAGGTGATCGTTATCTATATTTGTGACAACACTTACTTCAGGATGGCACTTGAGAAACGAGCCATCGCTCTCATCAGTCTCTACTACTGCGAAAGGACCGTTGCCTGCGTGTGCGTTTCCGTTATTTCCAAGATCGCCGCCAATCAAGTAGGTTGGGTCTTCCCCGGCTTGTTCCAAAATCCAGGCAATCATAGCTGAAGTTGTCGTCTTGCCGTGGGCGCCTGCAACTCCCATGATTCTCTTGCCCTCAATCGCCTTAAGCAGCATGTCCATGCGGTGGACTATGGGTATCCCCCGCCGCCGGGCTTCAACTACTTCGGGGTTATCCCCGGAAATAGCTGATGATACTACCACTATATCCGGGTTCATCAAATTGTCGCTCCGGTGCCCGATGAAGACATGAGCTCCCATCCTATCAAGCCGCCTGGTGACATCGCTTGGCTTAACGTCTGAACCTGAGACTTCAATGCCTCTGTCAAGCAGAATCCTGGCGATACCCGACATACCCTGGCCACCTATTGCGACGAAGTGAACTTTTCTCATTCTACACCTTCTTTTGCTCTCATGACATCCCTTGTGAAATACTATGATTCTGGCGCAAAACTGCCAATTGCAGGCAGCGCCCTTTTTCAGTTAAATTTTAGCCGCGCCTTGCAAGGGCAATTAGCTCTCTGGCGATTTGCTTTGCTGCATCCGGCCGCCCTATCTTACTGGCCGCCTGTGCCATCTTCCTGTGCCGTCCGGGGTCATTCATTATGTCCATCAAACTACGCTCAACACTGTCAAATGTAGCTGCGCCTTCTCTTACCACCACTGCAGCCCCTGCAACTTCAAGTGCCCGGGCATTGTATTCCTGGTGGTTTCCCACTACATTGGGAGAAGGCACAATTACTGACGGCAATCCCAGAGCCGTTATTTCTGCAAGAGTCATGCCGCCTGCCCTGCCTAATACCATGTCACATGCTTGATATGCCTTCTCCATGTTGTAAACATAAGGCCGTAAGATAATATTTCCATATTTTGCTCCAACTATGCCCGTTTGCTGCTTAGTGCTTAAGGAGGCAATTGCGTTTTCATAGTAATCGTGGCCTGTTATTAAGAGCATCTGAATGCCCAGGTTGCCTGACACGGCCATTTCCACTGCTATGTCTACCAAGAACCTGGCGCCTCGCGATCCGCCGAGGACCAGCAGCGTAAATTCGTCCCGGAGGCCAAAAGCCGCCCTTGCTTCATCTTTCGTGTTGCCCAAAATGCCGGCTCGTATAGGGTTGCCTGTAACTTTCACATCCGCCTTCCCGGGGAACAACTTCAGTGAGTATTCCCAGGCTGCAAAAGTCCTGTTGGCCATCATCGAAAGCAGTAAATTTGTCTTTCCCGGAACTGCATTTTGCTCTTGAATTGCACAAGGGACTCCCATGAGGGATGCCGCCAGAACAACAGGCCCTGAAACGTACCCGCCTGTACCTAAAACCACATCAGGCCTGAACGACTTTATAATACGGCGGGCGTCACCCATCCCCAAAGAAGCTGCCCAAACACCTTTTAGAGCCGAAAACAGCGATTTCCCCCTGATTCCCGACGACCTGATGGCCTCAAAATCCAGCCCCTCTTTGGGCACTAAAGCGCTCTCCATACCTTCAGCCGTGCCTACATAGAGCACTTTTGATCTCGGAAGAAGCTCGGCGAGAGCCTCTGCCACGGCTATAGCGGGATAGATGTGGCCGCCTGTCCCACCTCCGGTCACCAAACAACGCATTTTGCAGACGCCTCCTACCGGCTGGCATACCGGGAAATATTGAGCAATATCCCTGCAGACATAAGGCTCATTAGAAGCGAAGAGCCCCCATAACTTACGAACGGCAATGTTATGCCTGTAATCGGAAGTGTGCCTGTAGCCACGCCAATGTTGATTACTGCCTGAAGTGAAATGACAGTAGTAAGCCCTGCAGCCAAGAGACAGGAATAGCGATCAGGTGCGGCCATGGCGGTCCTGTAACCTCTCCAGGCAAAAGTAAAGAACAGAAACAGGACCAGGGCTGTGCCGAAAAACCCAAGTTCCTCACCAATCACAGCAAAAATGAAGTCAGTGTCTGGTTGAGGCAGGTAGAACCATTTTTGCCGGGAAAAACCCACGCCGGTCCCAAAGGGCCCACCGGTCCCCAAAGCATACAGAGCCTGTATTATCTGCCAACCAAACCTGGTCGGATCTTTCCATGGATCAAGAAAAGCCAGGAAACGGTTTCTACGATAGTCTTCAGCCATGATCACGTAGTAAAGAAGAGGGGCCGAAGCCA
>DUTL01000108.1 GCA_012842105.1 Candidatus Fermentithermobacillaceae bacterium
TTCATACGTATTGGTTCTGCCGGAGGGGTCGCTGAGCAGACAGGGGTAGGTGACATTGTAATTGCTACCGCTGCGTTCAGGGGGGGAGGCACTGCAGACGAGTACCTTGCCAAACCCTTTCCAGCAGTCGCTGATTTTGGAGTCACCAGGGCCCTGTTTGATTCTGCCGGTGATTGTGGGATTGACGCTCTTGTAGGCCCTGTGGCGACAGTTGATGCTTTCTATGCTCCGGATGACCGGGGCAAACGGTTAGCCCTCAGGAAAGGGGGGATACTGTGCATTGAAATGGAAGCGGATACCGAGTTCATCCTGGGCCTATACAGGGGTTTTCGCTGTGGTGCCGCATTTGTGCTGGACAATGGGCCAAGGACGGATAATGTAGCGGTTAAGCTGGTTCAAACGGGGGAGTTTGCCATTGCCCACCACGGTAAAGACCCATTGTATGTCCAAGGGGAAGACCGGCTCATTGACATGGGCTTTGAGGCAATGTACAAAATTGCCCAATGGGACAGTGCAAGATAATTTCCTCCCGGAAGTCAGTCTTGCCATCTCCAGATGGAAGGTTTTCAACGGGCATTTTCGCCGGCAAACAGGAAACCACCTGCTGATGAGAGAAGTTAATATAGGGTGGTTTCGCATATGGGTTTACGGCTTATTATCGGCCCTGCAGGTTCAGGCAAAACACGGTACATAGTTAATTCGGTAATTGACGCTCTGCTCGAGGCAACCGGTGCAGAGGGCAAAACAGGCCAACCGGATTCAGTCCCGGGGCCTGCCGGCGCTCTGTCCCGGCCTCCTGTTCTAATCGTTGTTCCTGACCAGGCGACTTTTCAGATGGAAAAAGCTATTCTTGAGGATGCCCGGATCAGCGGATTCATCAACCTTCACGTGTTAGGTTTCAGGCGCCTTTGCATGAGGGTCTTGGACGAAGTTGGCGGGGTCACACAGCCGTTTATTACCCCTGTTGGCAGGAGCATGGCTATTCAGTCCATACTGTGGGAGCATAGAGGCGAGTTAAGCGTATATGCACCAATGGTGGATTACCCCGGGTTTCGGGACGCGGTAATCCAGGCGCTTTCTGAGTTTAACGCATATGACGTCAACCCTCATGATCTTGAAACCAGGGCCAAGGAGCAAACGGGAACTCCTCCTTTCCTGTCACAAAAACTCCGTGACCTGGAGCTGATATACAGCAAGTACAGGGAGTTTCTCCAGGATAATTTCCTGGATCCAGATGATTACCTGGAGCTCGCGGCGTCAAGGATACCCAGGTCAAACCTTGTGCAAGACGCTACAGTATGGATCGACGGATTTTCCGGCTTTACACCCAAGGAGTATAAAGTGATCTCTTCCATCCTGAAAACTGCCGGCCAGGTAAATCTGGCGCTTTGCATGGATCGTGAGGAAATCCAACACAGGCCAACGGAAACCAGCCTGTTTCATCCTGTGAGGGAAGTATACGAGAAGGTGTTGAAAACTTGCCGGGATGATGGAGTTTTTGTGGAAGACGCAATTATTTTCGGTGAAAAAAGGGCTTTGCCAAGGTTTAAGAGCCTGGAACTGGCCTGGATTGAGTCTGCGTTCAGGAACAAGGAGCGGAGGCCCTGGGAAGCGTTTGAATCGGCTGATGGCGGGGGTAATTTAGCGCACGGGTGTCATGGCCTGCCGCCTGGCGGAGTGCATTTGGTTTCCGCGGTGAACCCCCGTGCGGAAGTTGAGTTTGCCGCCAGGGAGATCCGGAAGCTAGTTCGTGAAGACGGGTTTCGATACAGGGACATCACTGTTGAACTGAGGAATCTGGGAAAATACAAGGATCTTATAGAGATGGTATTCAGGGATCATGATATTCCTTTTTTCCTTGACCTGAAGCGGCCTTTGTCCCACCACCCTCTGGCAGAGTTGATACGGTCTGCATTTGACATGCTCCTCACTGACTTTGGGTTTGATCCGGTTTTCCGTTACCTTAAGACCGACCTTGTACCACTTGAACGGGAGTCAGTTGATGAACTGGAGAATTACGTGCTTGCGTGTGGGATACGAGGCCGGCGGTGGATTTCTGAAGAACCTTGGAGTTACACCAGGCAATTCCTTGCAGATGAAGAAGAGCCCCGTGTGTCACAGGGCAGCCGGAGAATAGACGAAATAAGACGGGAAGCCATGGCCGCCTTCACTGAATTCTACTACAGGCTAAGAGATGTCAATGAGCTGACTGCCGAGTACATATCAATGGCAATCTATGATCTGCTATTGGGCCTTGGGGTTCCGGAAACTCTGTCACTTTGGCAGGAGGATTGCGAAAACCGGGGGGACCTTATTTCAGCCTTGGAACATGCAGGAGTCTGGGACAAGACACTTGAGATTCTGGAACAGGCAGTGGAAATTCTGGGAGCCCAGCATTGTGATATAGATACATATGCCCTTATTATCAATGCCGGTTTGGAAGACATCAGGTTGGGCGCCATTCCCCCTTCCCTTGATCAAGTGCTTATCGGGAGCCTTGACCGGACAAGGCAGCCGGAATGCCGGGCCACTTTCTTGATAGGCGCCCTGGAAGGTGATTTCCCCAGGAAACATGGGGAAGAGGGAGTGTTTACAGACAAAGAACGGGAGGTTCTCCTGAAGGCAGGGTTGAGCCTGGAACCGTCTTCGCGGGTAAAACAGCTCCATGAGCAATACTTGGTGTATGTTGCGCTTACAAGGCCCCGGGAAGCGCTTTACATTTCGTACCCTCTTGGCGATGACGACGGAAAGGCTGTTTTCCCTTCGCCTGTGATCTCGTGGGTGAAGAAGACAATGCCTTGCAAGAAGATACATTTCGTTTCAATTGACCCGCCGGGTACGTACCCTGAGGATCTTGACTATGTTGCGCCTGCTACTGTATGGGGCCTGGCCGCGCGCCGGCTGTCTCTTCTCAGGCAGGGCATCCCTCCGGGAGTTGTTTGGGAGGAAACATACCGTTGGATGCTAGACGCGTGCAGGGCGCCCAGAAGCCGCAGGATCCTTGGTTCCCTTGGTTTCACCAATCAAGTTGAGCGCTTGGGGGAAGTGTTGTCGCACAAATTATACGGACGCCCGCTGGTGACAAGTGTTTCCACGTTGGAAAGGTTTCAGCAATGCCCCTTCCAGCATTTTGCCGGCCACGGCCTGAAGCTCAAAGAGCGAGAAGTGTTCAAACTGGATCCTCTCAAAGCAGGAAGTTTCTTTCACGAAGCAATGCGCGAGTTTGTGCGAAAATTTGCAGTGCGCGAGCAAGAGGCAGATCACTTAGGGCAGCAAGATGCCATAGAAATTATGGATCAAGTTGTGGAAGAACTTGTGCCCAGGATTCAAAACGAGTTGTTTTTGAGTTCGTTCAGGTATCAGCATGTCTCAAGGGCCCTTGGCTCCGTACTAAGACGGTCGGCGCTCTTGTTCTTGGAACATGCGACAAGGAGCGAGTTCCGGCCATTGGCTGTTGAAGTGCCTTTTGGGCTGCCCGGAGGAGTAACTCCGTATTCAGTGGACGTGCCCGGCCATGGGGAGGTTTTGATGCGGGGGCGCATTGACAGGGTGGATTTAGCCCGGTCAGGGCCGTGTGCATACTTGAGAGTGGTTGACTATAAATCCAGCCGCAGCAATCTGGACCTCTTGGAGGTATACTACGGCTTGTCCCTTCAGCTCCTGGTTTACCTTAGCGTGGTTTTATCAAAGTGGGATGAGATTGTGAAAGGGCCGCTTGCCCTGCCCCGTTCTTGGACTGGCATGCCTGCGGGGGAAAAGCCCCGTAACGGAGCCAGGGAGGGCCTGGATGCGCTTGCGGCCACGAAACTTTTGCCGGCAGGTGCTGTTTACCTGGCCATTGAAGATCCTTTTCTTAAGGAAGACGGCCCTATTGACAGTGACGCCGCCTGGCTCAAGCGAAAGAAAAACCTTAGGATGACAGGTGCCCTGGTGGAGGACATCGATGTGCTAAGGCTGATGGACAAGACCGGTTCAGGCCACTCTGACATTGTGCCTGTGCAATTTACAAAGGCCGGCATAGGGTCGTCATCCCAGACAGTAGCAGAAAGCGACCTGAACGTGCTTTTGGATTACGTGATGGACAAGATTAGCCGGATATCCGCCGACATAATCTCAGGCAGGATTGACATTGCGCCTTTCCGGCGAAATCAGCAAAGAGCCTGTACATACTGTGCATTTGGCCCTTTGTGCATTTTTGATGTGCTTGTTGAGGGAAATGCCTACAATATGCTCAGGAACCTTTCCAAAGAGCAAATATGGGAAGAAATCAGAAGCGTTTCCAGGGGAGGGAAATAGCGCTTGCCGTCAGAGAAACTTTCTCTAACCGAGGAACAGAAAACTGCCATTGAATTCAAGGGCAAGAACATGCTGGTGTCGGCCGCCGCAGGTTCGGGCAAGACCTTTGTTCTTGTGGAAAGGGTTATTCGCCGGATTCTCTCAAAAGAGGAACCGTGCGACATAGAGCGGCTTTTGGTAGTCACATTCACTGAGAAAGCAGCCCTGGAGATGAAAGAAAGGATACGGGCCGCCCTGCAGAAAGCCAGGGAAGAAAACCCTCATGATCATAGAATCACAAGGCAGCTATCCCTTCTGGAAAGGGCCCAAATTTCAACTATCCATTCTTTTTGCCTGAGTATAGTGAAGAGATATTTCTACCGGGTTGATCTTGACCCTGGCTTCAGGGTTCTGGATTCAAACGAAGCAGAGCTTTTGCGCTATGAAGCAGTTGATGAAGTGTTCGAGGACAGGTACAGAGCGGGCCCGGACAAGTATGAGTTCTTCCCGGTACTTGTAGAGGGATACGGCGGACGCGGCGTAGATGAGGGTCTCAAGGAGATTGTTCTTAAGTTCCATGAATTTTTGCAGACCCAGCCATACGCGGATGAATGGTTGGATAACGCATTTGCCCTGTATGAACAGGTTGAAGTTCTCTTTGGACCGTCAGCGCAAAGGCAATCACAACCAGAGGCGGAAGCAGAACCGGCCACGGCTGATCCAGTGCAAAACGAATTTGATGAAATGGTATTGAAGTTGCCATGGGCAACGTTGCTTCTCGAATCTTTGGGTTCTGAGCTGGAAGAGGCAGTGAGCTGTGCTCAGCAAGCGTGCGCCATATGCCGGATGCCCGGCGGCCCGGAACACTATCTTCCGGTAATAGAACAGGAATTGTCTTTCTTCGAGCATGCACACAGGGTGGTTCAAACGTTATGGAACGTTAGCTCCGAACTATCCCGGGTAGGCAAACACACGTGCAATGGTATGGCAAGCGTTTGTACCCTTGAGAAGCTGAGATGCCTGGCAGGTTTCGAATTTGAGAGGCTGCCTTCCAAGAGGAACAGCGGGGCGGATCCCGGATTATCAAAAATGGCCAAAGAACTCCGGGACAGGACAAAGAAAGCTTTTAAGAA
>DUTL01000109.1 GCA_012842105.1 Candidatus Fermentithermobacillaceae bacterium
AGAACGTGACATATGCGGGGCGGAACCGTGCGCAGGCGCAAACGTTCCGGCTGATGTGTGTTAGAACGTGACATGCACGAGCCAGGGTGTTTGGGAACGAGTCCATTTCAGAAGAAGGCAATACAGAAACACCCGATTTCCGGAAACAGCATGGGAATGAAGGTATGCATGGTTTGAAAGATATGCTCGATTACCTGGCGCAGACAAGTCAGCCAGAGGGCGTGCCCTGCCGTCTGCTGAATTGCTAGCTCGAGAACCTTCCATTTTGCTACTTTACCGCTAGGCTCAAATACTTGCACTTCAGCATCTGGCCGGAGTGCATCGACAACATCATCTGGTCACCAGCATCTGAGTTCCTGCTTCAGTTTGCATCAAACACTCTCGGCATCGAATTGTTCATGAAGCAGGTAATCCGGCAGTCCGGAACCAAGAATGGTGAAAGGCCTGCATAAATTGGCACGTACGATTCTTCATGAAAGTGAGGTCGCAGCACTAAATCGCAAAATGCTTGATTAACCAAAGGCACCTGCAACTCTACCGCTGACTGTGATACGATTGTTTTTGAAGAAACTTTGCTCACATGCAACATGTCCAGGCAGCAAACCGGAGCGACTATTCTGAAGCAAGCCACTATTAACAGAGCAGGTGTAAAGTTGAAGAGCAAAAGCAGGTTTCTCTTGTTGAAAATTGTGCTTTGTGCATGCACAAGTGCAGCCTTATTTGCAGTAAACCACTATGTGTATGAAGGAGTATACAACAACTACTTCATACAGCTAGTCCCTATCACATGGATTATTACAACTTATTCAACTGGAAGGAAGAAACTTCCCGGGAATTGCCAAGAATGAGATGGTTCACCGTTGTGCTTCTTGTCCTGTGCCTGGGAGTGTTCTTCTTCACCAAGCCGAATTACTCATACGAAGACGGAAAGGCACTGCTGGAAAGGGAGCAGTACACTGAAGTAGCGTCGCTATCTGCAAAGAGCATTGCATCGTTTGAGCTAAAGGCCACCAAGATGATACCAAGGGTGTTTCTCTATTCCGGAATGAAGGACGGCCAAAGGTACTACCTTATGGTGCATCCAGATACAGGGGAAATTGCCTCAATGACGATGGGAGAAGGAAACTACCTGGACTTCTATTTTGAGAGGTATGCGAAATAAAATTGTCTCTTAGGGCGCCCTCATAGCCGCCGGCGTCTTCTTGCTCGCCTGCTTGTTGCTATCAACCTGCTTACCTGGTTTCGGATTATCATAGGCGTCTGCGGACCGGCGCCAGAGATGAGCAAGCGTATGTTCGCCAGAACTGCTGAGTAGACGACAATTGCGAGGCCAATTCCATACTTCTGGTAATAACTTACTGGCCAGTATCCGAGCGTGATGAAACGGAACACGTAGCTTTTACTTGGAACACCCCGTACCATTATCATATTGATTAGCAATTATTATACTGATTATCAATATCACACTAAGCAACAGGCTTGATTATCAATCAAGAATGCCATTTCAAATGTCATCAGGAAAACACTAGAGATGGAACCGGCGTGGCCGCTGGAACTCATATACACCGGAGGTCGGAGAGCACAGTCAAGGAAGCGAAGACATAACCGTGCTCTCCAGCCATTGAGAAAAGCACACATGGATCAGTTTCAGTGAAATGAAATGTAGCGCTTGCTCACTGATCTGCCAAGAAGCTATCTACCCAAAACCTATCCACCCATCCCTTACTCACAGATCATAGACTCAAGATCACGCGGATAGTATGTCAGCCTCTCCATTCCGGCCTCAGTAACCAGTACGGTATCTGAATGCCTGAATCCTCCAACACCCATTACGTACAGACCAGGTTCAACAGTAAGGACCATCCCCGGCTCCATAACAGTATCATCGCCCACATCAAAGAACGGAGCCTCATGAGACATCAATCCCATGGCATGGCCGGTGTGATGCCTCCAGTACTCCCACAGGTCATTCTTCTCATAGAAAGCCTTCACTGCCGCGTCAACTTCCGAACATTTATGGCCTGGCCTGATGTGATCAAATGCAATCTCCTGGGCCTCCATCATCAGAGCCCGACGATGAAAAAA
>DUTL01000110.1 GCA_012842105.1 Candidatus Fermentithermobacillaceae bacterium
CTCAAAGTAAGCCCTGGCTACACGTGGATGAGTTCGATAAGCTGGCCATTGGCCTAAGGGCAGGGGAGGGCACCGCCGGCGGCTCCGCTTCACCGAAGTCCCAGGGCCCGATAGCCAGAATCTTTGGCAAAACCCCCGATGCAAGTTCAAGCGCAATCGACATCTCCAACCCGCGGGAGGTTGGCGTGGGGCTCGCTCCCCGGGTGATCAAGAGAATAAGGCGTAAGTTCAAGGTAGACCAGGGCCAGGCTGCTGCTGATTGGGAAAGGTTGTGGGGGTCGATTATCGCTGTTGCCGAGGGAGGCATGTGTCCGTTTTCGGACTTTGAGGTAAGGCGCATAGCTCCTCTGTCAGTGGAGCTTACAGCCCCTTACCGGTGCGACCTTATTCTTACCTACAGGTGCCAGAATAATTGCAGCCACTGTTACGCAGGCGGGCCTCATAGTACGCGGGAGATTGCCACAGATGCCTGGAAACAGATCATTGACCGGTTAGCTGATTGGGGAGTTCCTACAGTAGTTTTTACAGGCGGCGAACCTTTGCTGCACGATGACATTGAGGCATTGGTGCAGCATGCTGAAGACAGCGGGCTCATTACAGGGCTTATCACCAACGGCAGGCTTCTCACTAAGCCGAAGGTTGACGGCCTGGCCACTGCCGGGCTGGACTTTGCCCAGGTCACACTGGAATCACTCAGCCCTGAGGTCCACGACAAGATGGTAGGGGTTAAGGGCGCATGGGCTGAAACGGTAGATGGCATAAGGAATGCAGCATCAAGGATATACACTACCACTAATACCACCATAACCAGTGATAATGAAGATACGGTTATTGAAACCATCAGATTCATAAAATCCCTTGGTGTGCAGAAATTCGGGCTTAATGCTCTGATCCGTTCAGGCCGGGGAGTGTCCCATGAGGGGCTTGAACCGGCCGAACTCAAGGACCTTCTCGACGAGGTGATTAAAGTATCGGCAGATGAGGATTTCCCATTCATCTGGTACACACCGACGTGTTACAAGGAGTTGAATCCGGTGGATCTTGCCCTGGGTGTGAAGACGTGTTCGGCTGCAAGCACTGTAATGGCCATTGAACCTGATGCAAACGTTATGCCGTGCCAGTCGTATTACAAATCCATAGGCAATGCCCTTGAGAATGAGCTGCCTGATATTTGGGAGCACCCCCTTGCCCGGGCATTAAGAAAGCGGAGGATTCAGGGTGCAGTGAAACATCCCGATTTTCCCATGCTTCCTGAGGAATGTGTCTCATGCGAGGAACTCGGCCTATGTGGCGGAGGTTGTCCTCTGGAACGCAGGCCTGGAGCCAGTATCTGCAGGTAAATCTGCAGGCAAATCTGCCCGGCGAAATGCGGTATGAGGTAAAAGGTTGAATTTTGGATCATTACCGTTACTTTCATATCGTGACTTTTAGACCTGGTATCCGGTTGGCAAACGGAAAACCAGGCCCATCCTTAGCGTCCGGTCAGGCCATACCATAATAACCATACTTGTAGCAGCACAATTGCCGGTATTCCCATCCTAAAGCTCAAGTGTTTGGTCTTGTGGCGGAAGAAAAACATACCGACCAAGATCCCCAAACTGCCGCCGGTAAGAGCTGCGGCAAAGAGTGCTTTTTCCGGTACTCGCCGGCGGCGCCGGCAGGCTTGGTACTTATCGTAGCCCATCAACACACAGGCAAGAATGTTATACGCTACAAGCAGCCACACCAATTTGAGTTGGCCCGTAATGATAATTCCTCCTCCATATCGTTTCGTATCTGTGGCATGGCCTGATAACAATGACTAAGTGCATCCCCCGCCGCCTGCACAAGCGCATGCACAGGCACAGGAAACACAGGCGCAAGCACATGCACAACTGGGAGGGGTAAATCCTCCGTGGTGGCTCGTTCCACTCTTCTTGCCGCTGAAAATACTCTTGGCGGGCGCAGGCCTTGCCGGGGTAAACACCGACTCAGTGATCTCCCTGTATTTCTCCTCGTTGCCCTGGATTATGCCGCTTGAGATACCCGAATAAGATCGGTACATGGCCATGGGCCACCAGTAAGCGCCTGGGTATGCTCTTCCGTAGGGAAAGCCCATAAGCCACCAACTTGGACACCAAGCTCTTCCTCTTTGTCCGGGGTCAAACATGCTTTCAGATGCCTTGAGTTTCTCCTCGTCTTGAGCAAGCCATAGAAGATTCTTGTCAAAAGACTCAAGTTTCAACTCGGGTGTGTTTGCCGCCTTAACCTGAGCCCAAAGATTCGCTATGTGCCCGCGGTAGAAGGCCTCTGTATCCTTCCGGCAATATGGTTTCATCTTTTCGTTTACAGACGCAGCTAGGTACCTGAAAACGGCTGTGAGTTTTGCCTGGCCAAGTTCTCCAGTGCTTCTGTCAATGGCTTCCAGGAAAAGTTCCTCAACTTCTGATAAGTCTCTTTCATATTCAATGGAAAGCCTTAAGGGTTCAGTTGAGTATGCTCTCACTATTCCTTTCTTGATAAGGGAGAACAACAGCAAGGTCATGGTTTTCTCAGGCGGTTGCCTCAAAAGCACGGAAACTTCAACCGGAGACAGGGTTTCGTTGACGCCTATCCC
>DUTL01000111.1 GCA_012842105.1 Candidatus Fermentithermobacillaceae bacterium
CGCGAGTTTGATGCGTCGGGCCGCCGTAGGACTTATCCTGTAGACGGCAGCGAGTTCGACCTTGAATGTGACGTGTTCATCCCCGCGATTGGCCAGACTCCGGAATCAGGCAAATTCTCCGGAAGAGGGCTTAAAATCACCAGAGGCGGCACTTTTGCAGTTGACCCCAGGTCTATGGCTACAGACGTACCCGGCGTTTTTGCCGCCGGCGACTGTGTGAGCGGGCCCGCAACAGTGGTCGAGGCTATTGAAGGCGGAAAGAAGGCTGCTGCTGCGATTAATGGATACCTTGGAAAAACCCAGGATATAGTCCCCAGGTCCAAGCATGTACGAAGGCTTACTGCTCCGGTAATTGAAGAGAAGATGCCGAAGGTACCGGCAAGGTGCTTACCGTGTAAGGACCGGGTTAATTCCTTTGCTGAAGTTGAACTAGGTTACGATGCCCGCGAGGCCCAGCGAGAAGCACAGCGATGCCTCCGGTGCGACGTGAAAGAGTAAAGGGGGGAGAGAGATGGCATTGGTAACCTTAACCATAGATGGAAAGCAAGTAACCGTTGAAGAAGGAACTACGATCATAGAGGCGGCAAGGTCGGTTGGAATCGACATCCCCTCGTTGTGTTACTTGAAAGATATTAACGTTGTAGGAAGCTGCAGGGTTTGCGTGGTCCAGGTAGAGAGGGCGAAGACGCTGCAGGCTGCATGTGTGACGCCTGTATCCCCTGGCATGGTGGTTCATACTAATACACCTGCTGTGCGGGCCTCACGAAAACTTACCGTGGAGATGATCCTGTCGGATCATCCGTACGAATGCCCTACATGCCCCAGGAACCTCAATTGCGAACTTCAACAGCTGGCAGAGCGCCTTGGAATCAGGCGTGTTAGATTTCAGGGGCGTGAGGAAGAGGAACCAATCGACATGTCAACCCCGGCCATAGTCCGAGATCCTAACAAGTGCATATTGTGCAGGCGGTGTGTGGCTGTTTGCGAAAAAATACAGTCTGTGAACGCTATCGGGCCTTTTGGGCGAGGTTTTGACACTCATATTGGGCCTCCTTGGGGCGAAGACATGGATGCCAGTTCCTGTATCCAGTGCGGCCAGTGCACCCTGGTGTGCCCTGTTGGGGCGCTTTACGAGAGGGACTACACCGAAGAGGTATGGCGGGCTTTGGGCGACCCTGACAAGTTTGTGGTGGTTCAAACTGCGCCTGCTACAAGGGTTGCCATCGGTGAACCCTTCGGTATTCCCCAGGGTAGCATAAGCACAGGTAAGATGGTTAGCGCTTTGAGACAGTTAGGATTCGACAAGGTATTTGACACTGATTTCGCGGCTGATTTGACCATCATGGAAGAGGGTTCTGAACTTCTTGACAGGTTGGCAAACGGCGGCGCTCTTCCTCTCATAACTTCCTGTAGCCCGGGGTGGATCAAATTCATGGAAGAATTCTATCCTGATATGGCTGAGAATGTGTCTTCGTGCAAGTCGCCACAGCAGATGTTCGGCGCTGTTGCCAAGACTTATTATGCGGAGAAGATAGGCGTAGACCCTGCCAGGATGGTAGTGGTTTCCATTATGCCCTGCACTGCCAAGAAGTTTGAATGTCAGAGGCCTGAGATGAATGCGTCAGGTTATCAGGACGTTGATTATGTGCTTACGGTCAGGGAACTTTCAAGGATGATCAAGCAAGCCGGCATTGATTTTGAAGACCTTCCTGAAGAGGAATATGATGCTCCTCTCGGGATTTCGACAGGCGCCGCAGTTATCTTCGGCGCTACAGGCGGAGTGATGGAAGCTGCAGTAAGGACGGCATATGAGATTTATACAGGCAAGACACTGCCCAAGGTGGATTTCGAGGTGGTCAGAGGCCTCGATGTCAAGATGGTGCCGTTAAGATCAA
>DUTL01000112.1 GCA_012842105.1 Candidatus Fermentithermobacillaceae bacterium
CCCAGTGGGTTGCGAGGCTTTTTCAAGAGCAGCCGCGTTGTGAATAAGGTTGATAAAGGTATGGCGCTTATGGAACTTTCGGCATTCCTTAAAGCAGGTATACCCCTTAAGACTGCGCTTGAACGGATGGCTGTGGAGACGCCTCCCGCTGTTTCCCGGGTTATGCGCGCAGCGGCAGAGAATCTCGAGCAAGGTGTAGCTTTTCATGAAGCCATATCAAGCGAAGACAGGTTTTTTGATCAATGGGAAATACAGGCTATTCAAGCCGCGGAAGCCGCAGGAACTATGGCGGATTCCCTTGAGTACATCGGAGATGAGACTCTCAAGTCACATGATTTCAGCAGCAAGGTGAATTCCGCTATGAACTACCCCATTCTGGTTGTTCTGGTAACCATGGCAGTGGCTGTCATCCTTGTTGTATTCGTCATTCCCGGATTCGCAGAAGTGCTTGGGGAAGAGAATCTGCCCAAGGCTACCAAGATACTCCTGGCAATATCGGATTTCGTGCGGAGCTACTGGTATGCTATTCTAGGCGCCGGGGTGGCCGCATGGTTTCTGCTTAAGCGTTTGTTTGCCAGAGAAGACCGGTATGGAGTTGCTGAGCAGATGGCTCTGCGGATACCCGGTTGGGGCAAAATCCTTGAGGATTCTTATCTGGTAAGGTTCGGGAAGACTTTTTCCACGCTTCTTGAAAGCGGTGTGAGAGTGCTTCCGGCTTTGGAATATGCAGGGCAGGCGACAGGCTCTGCGCTTTTTGTCAGAACATCCATCTACATTCGGAAGGAGGTAGAGAAAGGAGCCGGGATTGGAGATTCCATGCGTAAATCAGAAGTGTTTCCAAACCTGTTTTGTGAACTTGCCGCAGCAGGCGAGTCCAGCGGTACTCTTCCTGAGATGGTCATGAAGGCAGCTGAATTTTACGAGGGGGAAGTCAACCGGAAGCTTGATTCCCTGTCTTCAATGGTTGAGCCGGCCCTAATCATCATTGTAGGGCTGATGGTGGGTTTTCTCGGCTACACGGTGGTGGGCCCAATCCTGCGTTCGCTTGAAGTGTTAGGGTAGGTTCCAGTTTGAGGCTGGAAAGGTTATGATTCCTGGCAGGTTAGTGTACCAGAGCAGATCAGTACATGAACGGTTTTTGGGGGGAGAGAAATGAAAAAGCGGAGCGAAAGAATTCTTAGATCAGAACGTGGGTTTACGCTGATAGAGCTGGGTGTGGTTTTGGCGATTATGGCTATATTGGCCGTGATTGCGTACCCAACATACACCAACATAAGAAAGAGGGCGTATGAGGCCGAGGCATTGGCTGTTATGCAGGAGATACGGGTTGAGGTGTGGAGCCATTACCTTGAGCATGCAGAGTGGCCTACAACGTTTCCTGCACCCGCGGGGGAATCCGACTATTGGAGCTTTTCGGGCGAAAAGGAATCTGTGGGCAACGGTTACGTAATCACTGCCACGGGTAAGAAGGCACCTGTGGACTCGGCAACTACCGTTACTTTGACTCTTGACAAAGACGGA
>DUTL01000113.1 GCA_012842105.1 Candidatus Fermentithermobacillaceae bacterium
CATAACAAGGTTCTCCTTTCGCGAGATCTGTACCTTATGGAGTGGGCGCAGGGCCCTCAGATATCTCCCGATGGCACTAAGGTTCTGTTTGAAACCAAGTCAGTAGTTGATGAGGGTAAGCCGAAGGCGTACACAACGCAGATATGCATAACCTATCAAGGTAAAGCCCAGGGGGAAGTTCGCGGGTTTACCTCAGGCCTGGGAAACGATACTTGCCCCAGATGGTCGCCTTGCGGGGCCAAGGTAGCTTTTCTGTCTGATCGAGGCAAAGACAAGAATCAGATATATATCCTGTCTCTCGAAGGAGGCGAAGCGGCCAAAGCTACATCGATAGAAGGTGGGATAAGGGATCCGGCCTGGTCGCCTAACGGGAAGAAGATCGCCTTTTGCGCGCTTGAGCATGATGGACGCCATGACGGTTCCAACGACGACAACGAGTCATGCCGGTCAGACGTGAAGGTGGTTACCAGAATAAGGCACAAACTCAACGCTAGGGGATTCCTTCCAGAGCATAACTATCAGGTTTTTGTGCTGGACGTTGATTCCGGCAAAGTAGCTCAGGTTACCTCCGGTTCATATGACTGCCGTGAACCTGAGTGGTCTCCTGACGGCGAGAGTATTGTCTTTGTATCTTCCAGGTTTCCGGATCACGAGCTATCTCTGGTGAGAGACCTTTGGTTGGTACCTGCAACCGGTGGTGAGATGAAGAAACTCACGTCAAGCGATGCAGTGCTATATTCACCTTCATGGTCTCCTGACGGCCAAAGCATTGCGTGCTACGGGCATGATAATGAATATAAAGGCGCTACTGTTCCCGGGGTATGCCTGGTTGCTTCAGATGGAGGGCCTGTCAGGTTCCTTACAAGGCCTATACAGCTGGGGGCAGGGCAAATGGCCTCATCTGACGTAGTGTCTGCTTCGGCTTCAAGGCCGGTTTGGTCCGTTGACGGAAAGACAGTTTATTTTACCGCCTTGGACCGGGGAGCCACCGGCCTTTACTCCGTTGATACTGAAACCATGGCCGTAAGCAAGATCATTTGTGGAAAAAGCGTAATATGCGGATGGAGCAAAGCAACCTCTTCCGACAAATTTGCCGTTGCCGTTACATCGCCGGACATCATTTGTGACATCTGGTCTGTTGATCTAAGTGTTGAGCAGGACAATTCTGAACACACAGTTTTGAAGGTTGTTAATGGCAAGGGAGAGATCCGGCGGCTAACCAACCTTAATCAAGAACTGCTTGAGTCTGTTTACCTGAGCCGTCCTGAAGAAGTAGAGGTGGAAGCATACGACGGGCAAAAACTACATGCGTGGGTCATGAAGCCTATAGGAATACAGGATGGAAAGAAGTATCCTCTTATTCTTGAAATCCACGGTGGCCCCCACGTAGCTTACGGGTTTGCTTTCCTCCATGAATTTCAGCTGTTAGCCTCACGAGGGTATGGGGTGGTTTTCGGAAATCCAAGGGGGAGCACCGGGTACGGACAAGAATTTGTGGCTGCTACGCGACATGACTGGGGAGGCACAGATTACAACGATGTAATGGCCATTGCAGATTATGCAGCCAAACTCCCATGGGTAGACGAAGCCAGGATGGGAGTTACCGGAGGCAGTTATGGCGGCTACATGACAAATTGGATAATTGGGCACACAGGCAGGTTCAAAGCTGCGGTTTCGCAAAGGAGCACTTGTAATCGTTTCAGCCAGTTCGGGACAAGTGATGTTGCCTACATGAACGGGGATTTCGAGTTTGACGGAGATCCGTGGGACAATCCGCAGGCCTACTTAGACAGATCTCCAATCATGTATGTTCGAAACATCGAAACCCCTCTCTTGTTGATTCACAGCGAAGAGGATTTGAGGTGCCCCATAAGCCAGGCCGACGAAATGTTCGTTGCGCTCAAGAAACTGAAGAAAACAGTTGTTATGGTGAGGTTTCCAGGGGAGAACCATGATCTTTCCCGGTCAGGCATGCCGGGGCACAGAGTCGAGAGGTTGGAATATATTGTTGCCTGGTTTGATAGGTATATGGGCCCCGGAAACGACTATTCAATGCTTCTTTCAGAGCCGGCAAAGATGAAGCTCAAACTCCCCGGCGAACAGGCACTGGGAAAGGATGAAGACGGCCTTGAAAAAGCATTCAGGTAGGAAATATTCGCCCGGCGAGATCTGGGGCTACCATCAGGACACCGCCAGCGAACTCAAACTGGCGAAAGCGCTTAAGAAGGCCGGGGTTTCGTTTGAGAGGGAGGTTCCCATAAAACAATTCACCGTCGATTTCCTGGTAGATGAATGGCTTATTGTCGAGGTAGACGGATGGAGCCACCTTACATCTTCCCGCCAGGTTGAAGACAGGAAGCGTCAATCCATACTGGAGAACTCGGGCTTTTCAGTGGTCCGTATTCCTGCTATGGATATCTCACATCAGGCAGGCCTCAAGCAGTGGGTAAGCAAAATACTGAAGATATCCAAACAGGGCCCGCCTGGCCTTACCCGGGCAGGGTTTGAAAACCTTCACCTCAAAAAGGAAGTTGAGACAGTACGGCACAAACTCATGGAGCAGGCCAGAAGGGCAGGGATTGCGGCGCAAAAGCGAAAACGGCAGGTGATGCGTTCCGGGGATAACCAACGCGCCGGTGCGTCCCGCCGTTATTCAGGCACAGGCGAAAGCATGAATGACTACTTCGGCCCGGAGGCCGAAGATTTTGAGAAACTCTTGGAGCAGTATGACTGGAGCAAAGCTCCTGATAAAGACGAACCTGAAAAGAGGCGAAATGCCCGCAAGCGTAGTAGACATAAGTGAATCCTACATGTTAGCTTGTTACATCGACAAAACATCCGGGAGGTATGGTTATGCTCATATTGTTAGTGTTACTGCTCATTCCGGTAGTAATATTTGCCGTTCAAAACGCACAATTGGTTTCTATTAGTTTTCTCGGTTGGAGCCTGTCGATCAACATGGCAATTGTGGTGCTGGGCTCATTGTCCATTGGCCTGATAATCGGAGCAGTGTGGTCCTGGTTCAAAGGCGGGAAAACCAGGGGGCAGGTGAGGGATCTTTCCAAATCTCTCGAGGCATCAGTTAAGCAGGTCAAGGAGCTTGAAAGAGCTTTGAAGGAAGAGACTGAGAAGGCCGAGAGGCTAATGGTGCAAAAGGCGAACGAAGTGGAGAGATAGATTGCTAACAAGATGAAAAACAATATATTCAGCAAACCTATTATGGCAAACATAACAGGGACTTTCGCGCGATGGAACCGGCCTGTAGCCGTGGATCCTGCACAAGTAAATAATTTGTCAGAGATTCTTTCTGTCTCCAGGGAAACCTCTTCTTTGCTTCTACGGCGTACCGCGGGGCGTATTTCGCCTGCTGTGGACCTGTGGGCCGGGGAATACCCTTTTCCCGGGGCCATTAGCCTTCCGGGAATTGAAGAATCAGTACACAGGCTCGGCCAGGCTGTGGGCTCCCAGGAGCATGTGCTTGTATATTCGGATTTTGATGCTGACGGCATAACCTCTGCAGTGATTCTCAAAGAAGTCCTGGAATTCGCAGGAATACGCAATGTGACTGTTTTCTTTCCGTGCAGGTTTCAAGACGGCTATGGTTTTCACCCTGGTTTAATAGACGGATTTCACATGCAAGGGGTTAACCTCATAATTACCGCTGATTGTGGGATCACTGGTTGGGATGCATGCGACAAAGCCAAATCACTGGGCATAGATGTAATTATCACTGACCATCACAGAATTGGCCCTTACCTGCCTGAGGCGCTTTCCATTATAAATCCCCAATTGCCTTCATGGAAGCCGTTTGAACTTCAAGGGCTCAGCGGTGCCGGGGTGGCATACTTGCTTGCCAGGGCTTTCTTGGAAGAAAAGGGCCTTATGGATGAGATACCCCGTGACTGGGCCATTGACATGCTTGCCTTGTCTATTGCAGGGGACGGGCAACCTGTGACCGGGCTTAACCGTGTATGGGTAAAGGAAGGCTTGAATGTTTTGCAGCAAGCTCGCCGTCCGGGTATTCTGGCGCTGCTCTGTGTCTCAGGCATCTTCAGGATCAAAGAAGGGTATAGGCAACATGGCGGCACGGTTTCAGACAGGGCGTCAACCCAGGGGTTAGTTGACTTTGATGCCGGAGATGAACAGGCGTTTAACGACAGGGTTGAAGTGCGGGATCTGGAGTTTGAGCGAGATGTGATGTTTGGTTTGGTACCCAGAATTAATGCCGCCGGCCGGCTCAGCCACGCCGGCCGTGCATTCGAATTGCTTTGTGAGAGTAACCTGCACAGGGCTTTTGAGATTGCAGCCGGCCTGGACAAGCTTAACAGGCAAAGACGCAGCATCGAGCAAGCCATGCTCGAGGAATGTTATAAGACAATTGACAGCCTTGCACCTGTCCGCACAGCAGGAGATGAGTTGAGCCCATGTGAAGAGGCAGCCGTGACTCTTCACATGGGCTCAACTCATCTCCTGCTGTGCGGACAGGTGCAAGGCTGTCAATTGTCTTATAACATTCCTCGAGCATGGCTTGCTCGATGCTGCGTC
>DUTL01000114.1 GCA_012842105.1 Candidatus Fermentithermobacillaceae bacterium
CATACAAATGACAGTACAACCAAGCTATATTGGAAAAGGCCATATGACACCGGTTTTTCAGCAAAAGTAACTGAGGTTTGGCAAGACGGGGGCTGTATCTTTGCGGTTCTTGATTCGACCTTGTTTTACCCCGAGGGAGGAGGCCAGCCGTCTGATCACGGGGTGATTCAAGGAGGTAGCTTGCCTGATACAGGTGGTTCATGTCGAGTCATTGGCCACGTGGGCCATGTATTTGAGGAAGCCGGCAGGGTAGTCCACGTTCTATCACCGGGCCGGGAATTCCCAAACAGGGCCCTCAAGAAAGGCCAGGTAGTATACGGGAAAATTGACTGGGCCCGTCGGTTTGATTTTATGCAGCAGCACACGGGCCAGCACATCCTTTCAAGGGCGTTCGAAGAAATATGCAGTGCGAACACAGCCGGGTTCCACCTTGGCGATGATTACGTTTCCATTGACCTTGATGTTCAATCGGTTGATGACAGCCAACTAACAGCAGTTGAGGACCTTGTCAATGAAGTCATATTCAAAAATGTCCCTGTTGAGGCCCGCGAATACGAGCAGGGAGAGGTACCTGATAGTATTCGAAGGCGAATTCCCACTGAATCCGGGGCAGTGCGCATTTGCTACGTAGGAGGCTTTGATGCGTGTGCCTGCGGTGGAACTCACGTGCAGTCTACAGGCGAGGTTGGCATCATCAAGGTGAACCAGCTGGACCGGTCTCATGGCGGAGTCAGGGTGATTTTCAGGTGTGGGAAGAGGGCTCTTTTGGATTTCCGGGAAAAGGAGAAGGTGCTCGACAATGTAGCGCGCTCTCTTTCTGTGGGTTACAAGGACCTTCCCGGGGCAGTGGTTTCTCTGTCTGAAAAAGCGGCCGATTTGGATAAGGAAGTAGGCCGTTTGAAGAAGCAACTCTTGGAGTACGAGATTGAGAGCTTTGCACGGGAGATCCGATCAGATGATGTTGGCAGGGGACGCCAAGGCCTGGGAGGGCAGGAACAGGAGCAGGAGCATTGCGGGGCGGAAGAGGAGTTACGGCGCCGGGGTTACGAAGGAATGCCGGAAACCAGCCTCAGTTTGCCGGATTTTCAGCAAGAGCGCTGGATAGCCCGGGGGCGAGACTTTGCTGTGTGCAAAAGTGAAGGAAAGCAACCGGCCGAGATCAGGTTCATGGCCAGATCCGTAAGTGAGCTTACAGGCAAGATGGTGGTTTTGTTCTCGCCGGTTCCCCAGTTTTCGCTTGCTGTGGCGTCACCTGTTGTTACATCACCTGTAGCCGCGCCGCAGGCGCCCGATGGCAAATCTCCTGGAACCGGCCGGGGTTCCAAGTCCAGGAAAGGAAGCAAGCGGCAGAGGGCTTCAGACATTCCTCCCTCTCGAAATGCTTCTTTGCTGGTGTCTAAATTGGCTCAAAGGTGGGGGCTCAGGGGCGGCGGGGCCCCACAACTTGCACAGATGGGTTCGAAAAAGCCTTTGAGCAGGCCCGTCCAAGATATCTTGAACGACATTGCCGGCGTTATGGATGAATTGGGTTGATTGGAGCGGCTTTGACATAATGGCCGGCTTAGGCCGGCCATTATGATGCTGTACTGAATTTGTCATTGCACCTGGGGTTACCGTACATTTGCAACAAGTTCTGCAACAACTCTTGTAGTAATTTCGCAAACCTGTTTGACTATTTGCGCCTAAGCACTTGCCCTGAA
>DUTL01000115.1 GCA_012842105.1 Candidatus Fermentithermobacillaceae bacterium
GCCGGAACTGAAGAAGAGGCAGATGAAACCAGAAGAGAACAGATGAAGGCCAGGATAGCAGTATTCAAAATAGAACCCTATCGTGTGGTTCCATTTTTACTTTATGCGATTCCTGTCGCTTTTGGAGTTCTATTTTGAATACTGCTATCCTGGCCTTCATCTGTTCTCTTCTGGTTTCATCTGCCTCTTCTTCAGTTCCGGCCGTGAGAAACCTTATTTCATTTATCAGCCTATCGGCTTCCCAGTTTTCGGCCTGAGCCTTCCATTCCGCAACTTTAATAGAGCGAACCCTGGCCGCACCGCCCACTTGCTGCCAATTGTCAACAAACTGTCGCAACTGGTCAATTTCATCCGTATCAGGTGGGTGGTCCTTTGTGAGCGATCTGTCTTGAGCGTAAGAATCCAGCGGGATGCCTTCTGTAACATGCCTCCAACGCAATATATCAACCTGTCTTTGAAGATTATCTTTTTCTTCTTCCAGCGCGCCAATTCTTTCGTCAAAATCCCTGGTAAGAAACGAACACCACAAATTAACCGTGACGTAAGAAAAGCCCACGAACATCATCAAACCCAGGGGCAGCATAAGTATTAGCCTCGGCCATATGCTAAATACAGGAGCCATTACATAAGTCAGCCGCAGGCTGAAGTAATTGGCCAGGATAAGGAGCATAGTCAGTACTATTAACGATTCAGCGGTATGCTCATATTTGCTAATGAGAGTTTTTGTCCATCTATACCCGACCCAGCCAAGGACCACGAAGCTTATCAAAGTCCACACAAGCCACATGAGTGAACCACCTCGCGTCCTTTGTAAACATTATAGCATCCTGCCCAAAGGCCCGATGTTTCATTCACTGCCTCTGAGTTATACTTTCCAGATACCTTCTGGCGTACCACAGGTGATCCGGTCCGGGAGAACTTAAGGCCGACTTGTTTCCTGATTGCACAACCTCCCTGGATTCGCGGACGATTTTGCCCACTACCGTGGCATTGATGCCCGCATCCTGATACGCGTTGCAAAGTCTCTCTCCGTAAGGAGTAGTGACTATAAGGCTCCCTGATGAAATCAGCCGTAAAGGATCTATCTTACAGAACTCTGCTACTCTTGATGTAACCGGAAGCACCGGGATTTTATCGGCATAGACCACTGCCCCTAACCCTGAGGCCTGGCAGATTTCATAAATCGCTCCCAAAACTCCTCCTTCAGTGGCATCGTGGCAAGCATTTGCACCTGCCTCTGCAGCCATGCTTCCGTCTCGAGTCACACTTATCATGGAAAAAAGATCCTTCGCCTGTTTGACTGAGGCTTCGTCCAATACATCCACAAAAGCCTCGCCAAAATCCCTAACGAGTATTGAAGTGCCTTCCATGCCCGCCCATTTGGTGACTACTATATCATCCCCCACTTTAGCATTGGCTGAGCTCAGTATTTTTCTGTTTCTTGTCTTGCCGAGAACGGTTATGCTTATAATTGGCTGTTTTAAGCCCTGTGTAACTTCAGTATGGCCACCCGCCACCTGCACTTCTTCTTCCAGGCAGGCATCGTTTATATCATCAACTATCTGTTCCAAATCTGACAACGAAGCGGTCTCGGGCAACAATAGCGTAACCAAAACACATATGGGCTCCCCACCTGTAGCGCCAATATCGTTAACTGCAACTTTTACAGCCAACCAGCCTGCTTTGTCTTCTGCGCCTGTAATCGGGTCGGTGCTTGCCAAAAGCAATTCCTTGCCCAAATCCAGGGCCGCAGTATCTTCCCCTATGGCGGGTGTAAGCACTACTTCTTTTCTAGAATAGCCCAGACGGCTGAATACTATTTCCTCAAGCAATTCCGGGGGTACTTTGCCTACAAGCAGAGACTCATTCTTCTTCATGACTGCCTCCAAAAATGCAAGTATAATATGTTTCGATACAGTGAGGTTTTTACGGTAATGCTAAGCAAAGAACTTAACTGCTATCTCACCGTAATTATACCAGCAAAAAGCATTGTGATAAAATGCCTGAGGAACGTGATTTCTATCCTGATGATTGTTCCGGGGAGCCTTGAACCAAGTTCTTGTTCCGGAAGACGTTGAACCGAAGGCTGCAGTATATCTAGCCGGCGATGCTTTATAAGCCGTGATTTGCAGCCGGTACTTTGCTGAGGCGGTACTTTGCCGTCCATGCTTGAATACTTTACCGGGTGTGCTTTGATACTGTGCTTATACTCTGCTGAGGCTATTCTTTGCTGAGAATTACTATTTACTCGGATTATGCATCGTCAAAAGGTAAACTGTTCTAATACGTGAAGTACTATCACATGCATCAACAGGAGGTATGCTAATGCTGAAGATCACCGGGGGCTACCTGGCAGGAAGAACCATATCTTCGCTCCAAGGAGAAGAC
>DUTL01000116.1 GCA_012842105.1 Candidatus Fermentithermobacillaceae bacterium
CGTAAAATTCTCTGAAGTCAAATTCTCCCAAGATGACACGGAAATACTGGTTGCTTACTCATTGGGTTCGTGTGTAGGCGTAGCTTTGTGGGATCCTCAATGCAGAGCAGGGGGCATGGCCCATGTATTTCTGCCTTACAGGTTAGGAAACAACCAGGAGCCGTATGGCAAGTATGGGGAAACGGCGGTTCCGTACCTCATATCCGGGCTTCTGAGTATGGGATGCAAGAGAGAGAATCTTGAGGCGAGAATTGCAGGAGGGGCAAACGTAATTTCAGGCTTGTCCTCAGTTTTCGGCGATATAGGAACGATGAACATACAGGCAGTTCGTGAAGCTTTATCAAAGGAGCACATCCCCGTTGCCGGCCAGCACATAGGCGGGAACAACGGTAGAACAATGCGGCTTTACATAGATTCAGGGAAGGTAACGGTTTCTTCAATACATGACGTCGAGACGGAGATTTGACTAAGGGAGTGGGTGTGGATGGCAAAGATTCTGGTTGCAGATGATGCCATGTTTATGCGAAACAGGACTTCCAGGTTGCTGACTGCCAACGGATACCAGGTTGTTGAAGCCTCCAATGGTGAAGAGGCGGTCAGGCGTTACTTCGAAGAAAAGCCTGATGTTGTACTCATGGATATTACCATGCCTGTACTGGACGGCATCGAAGCCTTGAAGCAATTGAGAGCAAAGGATCCTGGTGCGAAAGTGGTAATGGTAACCGCTTTGGGGCAAAAGAGCATGGTTTTGGAGGCTATCAGAGCAGGCGCACGGGATTTCATAGTTAAACCTTTTGAGCCGGAAAGGCTTCTTGAAGCAGTGAAAAAGCAATGCCAGGAATGAGACCGAACGGCCCATCTGACAGGATTAGAGTATTGACTGTCGACGACTCCCTTTACATGAGGCGAATGCTGCGGAAAATGCTGGAGGGGCATCCGAGGATAACTGTAATAGATGAGGCTAAAGACGGCGTAGAGGCAGTGGCCAAGTGTATTTCTCAAAATCCCGATGTCATGGTGCTTGATATTGAAATGCCCAAAATGGACGGCCTATCGGTTTTGAGAGATATTATGATAAAGTGGCCCCTGCCTGTAGTGATGTTTTCGTCTCTTACGCAGCACGGGTCCCAGGTCACAATCGAAGCCCTTTCAATGGGGGCGGTTGATTTTGTGCCAAAACCGGTGTCCAGAACTTCAGTTTCGCAGGTAGCCGGAGAATTATGCGACAAAGTGATTCAGGCTTCCGGTGCAAGGCTTAGGGTGCAAGAAGTTAAGCACCGCCATGAACAAGCCCGGGCAGAGAAACGAAAGGCATTTTCGGGCAAGGCCTCTGTAGATACTCTGGTGGTTATAGGTTCTTCTACCGGTGGCCCCCAGGCACTTGAGGAAATCGTGCCCAACCTGCCACAGGACTTACCCGCTGCCGTAGTGATTTGCCAGCACATGCCCAAAGGGTTTACTGCATCTCTGGCCAGGCGGCTTGACATGCTTTCCTCATTGAAAGTGAGAGAAGCTGCCCGGGAAGACGTTTTAGAGCCTGGGCTGGTACTTGTTGCTCCGGGCGGATATCATCTAAGGCTTGATAAATCGCCTGGCCGTGAACGTAACGTTTACCATGTGTATCTTGATGAAGGTATGATTGTGCACGGTGTAAAGCCTTCTGTGGACGTAACCCTTTTTGACGCAGGGCCTTTGTTTAAGGCCAGGCTGATGGTGGCCATACTTACAGGAATGGGAAGCGACGGTGCGAAGGGGGCATGGGTGGCAAGGCAAGCAGGAGCTACGGTCATATGCCAAGATCGTGACACCTCTGTAATATGGGGTATGCCCAAAGCGTGTTACGAAGCAGGCGGTTCTGAAACCCTGGTACCCCTGGATGATATGGCTAACATGATAGATGACTTCTGCAATAGGCGACAGGCAATGAGAAACGGAGAGAAAACACATGTCACGTTCTGAAACCGCGTTGGAAATGCATCCTTACGGCGTAGAGTATTCCTATTTCTGCACGAAGGCAGCTGAACTTACAGGGATCAACCTTCACAGATACAAGAGCAAGCAAATGCACCGCAGGTTGGTCAACTACATGAACAGGCGCAACATTCCCGATTTCCCCACATTTGCCATGCGCCTGCAACGGGATTCTGACGAGGTGGCAAAGCTTGTCGAATACCTGACCATCAATGTATCTGAATTTTTCAGAAATCAAGGGCATTGGGAAGTACTGTTTGATGAGGTTGTGCCTCTACTGCCAGACTCAGCCAAGAGGCGCATGAGAGTGTGGAGCGCAGGTTCAGCGGCTGGCCAGGAAGCTTATTCGGCTGCAATCACTTTCGCCGAACGCTCATTCTACGATGCTTTCATCCTTGGAACAGACATTGACGAACCAAGTTTGAGCAGGGCCCGGGAAGCGAAGTATACTGTTGATGAAGCAAAAGGTGTTCCTGAAAAGTTACTGGGCAGGTATTTCCGGAAAGAGAACGGCATGTATGTGGTCAAAGATCTTGTCAAGCAAATGGTCAGTTTCAGAAGGCACGATCTGTTAGGTTCAGAGTATCCCGGGAGTATGGACCTTATCATCTGCCGCAACGTGCTGATCTACTTCTCAGAGCAAAGCAAGCAAGATGTAATTTCAAAGTTGGCAGCTTCCTTGAAGCAGGGGGGCGTGTTGTTTATGGGAGCAACAGAAGCTATATTCAACTCGAAGGAGTATGGGCTTACGCAGATTTTCCCGTTCTTCTACCGGCGTTTGCCTTGACTAAGCAGATACTCATCATTTTGACGCGAGGGCATTTCGGCCGGGTGCATCTCAAGGAGGCTACGTGCCGGCCCGGAACAGATTTGCTGGGGCAACCTGGTGAGCATAGACACAGATAAAATGGCCGGCATCCTATTCAGCCAGGCCAAGTTGAGCCAGATCAAGGGTGGCGAAAGGAGAGATTCCATGTTTAGAGCAGGCTTGGTTAACCCCTTTTTAGAGTCTGCCTACAGTTTTCTGAAAAAAGAGCTTAGCGCTGAGGTTACACGTGGGCAGTTGCGCCTCGAAGAATCACGGGCAACCTCAGGGGAAGTCAATGTTGCCATTGGTGTCACCGGAGATGCAGAAGGGATTGTAATATACTCAATGTCAGAACGTACAGCCAAGGCTATGGCTACGGCAATGATAGGCGAATCTGTACCTGTATTTGAGAAACTGGCCGAATCAGCAATTGCTGAGATGGGCAACATCATCACCGGCCAGGCCGCTATAGGATTGGAAGAGTGCGGTTATGTATGCAAACTCTCGCCGCCTACTCTGATTTCAGGCAAAGGTGTGGTTATTTCCACCCTGGATATTCAGAGGCTCATCATCCCTCTTGAAACGCCGTTGGGATATCTTGAGATCTGTGTTGCCCTCAGGTATTTGAGGCCGAAATGACATCAAATAATGTCGAAGAATCAGAAACCTAAAGAGGGTTCCTAACGTCTAACAAGAATTGAACAAGGAAGAGATTTAACCTTTAAGCAGGTATGGAGATGGGAGAATTTGCATGGGGGAAAACACCGTAAAGCCTAACCACAACACACAACTACCTTTGAGGCGCCGAAGAAAGACAATGCGGCCACATGTTGGAGTAATCATTGCCTTGCTGTTGCTCTTGACGAGTTTGCTTACAGCCTACCACTTTGAGGTATTTCCCTTTGACCGGGAGCTGGCCGGGGAAGACATACCTGGGAATGGGGCGGGCGAGGGGCCCGTTGATGTTGAGGGCTCCGAAGGCCGGGAGGAGCAAACCAGGCTTGCCTCTATGGAGAAGGCACTTTCAGCTCGCGGGCTGTATGTTACTATGGATGTTTTCGGCACCCCTTCAAGGTTTACCGGGGTAATAACGTTTATTCGCCGCAATCCTGATCTCAATTGCCTTGTGGTAGACGTAAAGGACAACAACGGCAGAATTCCCTGTAAAGCCACGCCGGGAATTCCTTCGAAGCCTGCTCCTTACAATCATTTTTCGGGGCTTGTCAATGTTTTAGATCAAGAGGGCTATTATCTGATTGCAAGGATTGTTGCCTTTCAAGACCCGTACATGGCAAGGGTTGAACCTCAACAGGCAATACGAAATGCTGATGGAAGCTTGTGGAAGGACAGAGACGGCAGGCTTTGGCTAAACCCTTATGACAAGAGGAATTGGGAATTCGTCAAGGATGTTTCATTGTGGGCTTTGGATATGGGGTTTCATGAGATCCAGCTGGACTATGTAAGATTTCCCGACAGCGCTCAGGGGTTGGAAACCAGGGGAGTGCTCATGCCTGGCCATGAAGACTATGAGTCACGAGGTGACGCCATAGCTGCTTTTCTCGAGTATATGGGAGAAGCACTTGAAGGAAAGGCGTACCTGAGTGCCGATGTGTTTGGGTTTGTGACCATTGCCCAGGACGACATGGGCATCGGCCAGCGCTTGGAGCAGCTGGCTGCATCAGTGGACTTCATATGCCCCATGGTTTATCCGTCACACTATTACAACGCGGGAATCTACGGTTTTCAGGTTCCTGAGCAGCACCCCTATGAAGTTGTGTATAACGCCATGGACGAGGCATTGACACGTACTGAAGGCCTCAAGGGCAAAATCCGGCCCTGGCTCCAGGATTTCTCAATGAGGTTTCATTACGGAACCAAAGAGGTACAGGGCCAAATCGACGCTGTATTCGAACATGAAGTCCAAACCTATATGTTATGGAATCCTGCCAACATTTACACTGAAGGCGTGAACTATGTGTCCAACGGCCGGGCAGGTGGCCTTAATGACAATTAAGACGGTAACCCATACATGCCCTGTTGGAATAGTGCAAGCGCCCAACCCCTTGCCGGTTGTTGCTTAGCGTGAAAAGGGCGTGTAGTTGGGTGCTTCTTTTGTTATATATACATCATGGGGATGGCTTTCCCTGAGCCCCGAGCTGCTTATTCGCACAAACCGTGCGTGTTTCTGAAGGTTCTTGAGGCCGGAAGATCCGCAGTAACCCATTCCTGCCCGCAATCCTCCAATCAGCTGGTAAATTGTGTCCGCCACAGGCCCTTTGTAAGGAACTCTTCCTTCGATGCCTTCAGGCACCAGCTTTGTGGAAGGTTCCTGGAAATACCGGTCAGCTGCCCCTAGTTTCATGGCGCCTATTGAACCCATTCCGCGGTATACTTTGAAACTGCGCCCCTGCCAGATCTCCATTTCTCCCGGGCTTTCCTCGGTTCCTGCCAGGAGCCCTCCAAGCATAACTGCATCGGCTCCCGCTGCCAGGGCCTTCACAATGTCGCCGGAATACTTGATACCGCCGTCGGCGATTACTGAAGCTCCGTACTCCCTGGCTACCAGCGCTGCGTTGAATATGGCGGTGATCTGAGGTACGCCGGCTCCCGCTATTACTCTTGTTGTACATATGGAACCAGGGCCTACTCCCACTTTTACGCAGTCCGCGCCACGCTTGATCAAATCCCGGGTAGCTTCTCCTGTGGCTACATTGCCTGCTATGATTGTTTTTGCAGGGAATGCATTTTTGATCTTCTCAACAGTGTCCAGAACCCCTCTTGAATGGCCGTGCGCACTGTCGATCACAATCACGTCTACTCCCGCGCTTACAAGCGTTCTTACCCTGTCCATGGTGCCCGGCCCAACGCCTACACATGCGCCTGCAAGCAGCCGGCCTCTATCATCTTTCGATGCGTTGGGGTACTGCCGGGTTTTCTCAATGTCTTTTAGGGTGATAAGCCCCTTCAGGTGGAATTCATCGTCGACCAGAGGGAGTTTTTCAATCTTGTATCTGGCCATGATCTTTTTGGCCTCGTCCAGGGAAGTTCCTACAGGTGCAGTTATGAGCCCTTTCTTGGTCATCACATCGTCTATAAGTTTGGTATAGTCTTCCTCAAACCTGATGTCTCTGTTAGTAATGATTCCTACAAGACGGTCTTGAGAGATGATTGGTACTCCTGAAATATGATACCTGGCCATTAAGTTGAGCGCATCTTCAACTGTTTTGTCTGGCGACAGGTAAAAAGGATCAGTTATTACCCCGTGTTCTGACCGTTTGACCCTGTCTACTTCTTGAGCTTGATCTTCCACTGGCATGTTTCGATGTATTATGCCAAGCCCGCCCTCCCTTGCCATGGCAATAGCCATCCGGCTTTCGGTTACTGTGTCCATGGCAGCGCTAAGAATTGGCATGCGCAGCCTGAGGGATTTCCCGATTGATGTGGAGATATCCACGTCTCTGGGAAGCACTTCAGAATATCCCGGTACCAGGAGGACGTCGTCAAACGACAATGCGTCACCCAGGAACTTGTCCTTCTTGTTCATAAGAGATCTCCCCTGTCAAACTCATAAGAGTGTTTTAAAGAGTTTATCATTCTCTGTAATTGTGTGACAACTATGAAATTGAGCCAATTATGTACCGGCCCGAAAGTAGCCTTGTTTCCCCTTCGTTCGGAAGCCGGTTTGGCAGTCAAGAAAGAATTTCGGCCGCAATAAGCACAGCCTGCCACCTTGGAACAGGGTTCTGCATAGATTGCTTCCAGGTATCCGGAACCGAAAGCCCGTTTTGAGCTGCAATGTCCAGCAAGACCTTCGGTGAAACAGGTGTTTTGCTTCTACTCACATCCGAAGCGAATCGTGCATGTTTGCTCTTGTGCCCTGCCTTCGCCAAACCTTGCGGCGTATGTTGCGGCCCAAGCCAGATCATGACTTCTCCAAGCCTTGCGGCGTTATTGCCCCTGAAGGTATTGTCACGGTATACCACAGGCTTGCCCATGTTTGTCAAAAACATAATAGCTTCATAAGTATCGCTTGAAGGGCCTACATCCGCAAACTGAGACAGTTGCAAAAGCTCGCTCACAGTAACAATCCTGTAATCATAGCTGGTTAGAAGCTTCAGTTTTTCAGGAAGCGCAAAAGCTGCCGGGGCCTCCAAAGACATGTTGTACCCGTCTTTCTCGAAAATAATATGCCCGCTAAGTGAATCCGGGTTTTCTTTTAGGGCCTTCCTCAAAGGTTCTACCATCGATTCTACATCTTCTTGAAAGTTTCCTGTAGAAGCTCTCCACCCGCCGCCGTCGAAACTTGCGCCTAGATACTGGTATCCCAGTTGTTCATATATGTCGTAAGACGTAAAGCCGTCAGGAATCTTGTCTATATAATGGGGTGGGCGGGCAAGTTTGATTGTGTATCCGAAATCATCTGTGAGCAAATTATGCAGCCTTGCCAGGTCTTCAGTAACCTCGTGGCTGTTTGTGAAATGTGCTCTTGAGCCGTAGACGATTCTCTCCGGGCCGAATGCAACGTGTCTGTATCCATGGTTGGAAATTTCATGCCCCTGGGCAATCAATGTTTCAACAAGCCGGCCCTGGTTGGCGGCTCCTGCAGCTGTATCATGCCCAAACCGAGGGTAATGATCATACCTTACCCCGCTCCACTTAAAGCTGCCTGGTTTTCCTTCCTTGTCAGGGTAGTTCTCGCTGGTGCTGCCTATAACGTTGAAGGTTCCCGAGGCTCCGTACGCAGCCATGGCTTCAATAATCAATTGGGTTATTCCGGTGTCTGACAGCGGCCGCGACGGTGCGCATGTTGGCCCGTCATCGAAGGTCATGGCGACTAGCCGTGTATCTTTAGGGGGAAACACATGGCTTATCCGCCTTACCCTGGAAAGCGGAGGAGTTCGTTTGCTGCGGTACAGCGATTTGAGCCTGGAGTATTGCTTGCGAAGCGTTCCGTAAAGGTCCAATGAAATTCCTCCCCCAAACTGGAAAAGTTTCTGCGTCCCTATAAGACGTTTGGATTCTGCCGGGAAACATCCTGGTTAACTACTATTCTCCCTGTATAGCAAGTTTACCTACTGCAAAAGGTTTCAATTATTGATTGGTTTGCTCATAACCTGTATAAGGATATGAGCTGTAGTCAGACAAGAAGGAATTTTGAAAATAGTGTAGAAGATTGACCTGATATATTTGCCCTCAGATGCATACCATTTATGTTTGTTTCATACCGCCGAAACTATTTCTGACGGGTTCATCAGGGAGGGGTGTACTTGTTTAAAAGAATCCTTGCTGCAGACATAGGTAGTACAACCACAAAGACAGTTGTGTTTGAAAGGCAGAGCGGAACCTGGACAATGGTGGGAAAGACAGTGTCTCCTACAACGGTGGAAGCCCCTCACCTCGATGTGATGATTGGGCTTAGAAACGCGCTGTCTAAACTGGAAGCGCAGGCAAATATACAACTCCTAGACAGGGCGCGGCTAATCACACCTGCTCGTGACGGTTCAGGCGTCGATGTATTTGTGGCTACATCAAGCGCAGGTGGCGGGTTGCAGATGGTTGTCACCGGGCTTATGAAAGAAATTACCGCTGAATCAGCTAACAGGGCAGCCCTAGGAGCGGGCGCTATAGTGTCAGATGTAATCGCGCTTGACGATTCGCGAAGTGTAATTGAAAGGCTTGATGCAGTCAAGCGTATTAGGCCGGATATGGTGTTGGTCACAGGCGGCACTGACGGTGGGAATATATCGGAAGTTGCGGCTGTAGCTGAAATGGTGGCCATGGCAAACCCGGAACCAAGGTTTGGGCAGCATTTCAAGACGCCTGTCATCTTTGCGGGCAATGTTGAGGCCAGGAGTTTTGTTGAGCAAGTTTTTGAAGGCGACATGGAGCTTTCGTTTAGCGAAAACATAAGGCCGGTACTTGAAAAGGAAGTGCTTGACCCTGCAAGACACCAGATCCACAATCTCTTCCTGGAACACGTAATGATGCATGCCCCAGGTTACAGCACGCTTGTTTCCTGGGCTCAGGGCAATGTCAAACCTACCCCCGTTGCCGTAGGCGATGCCCTGGCTTATGTAGCCGCGAAGGCCAACGGGGATGTTTTAGCCGTGGACGTAGGCGGAGCAACCACCGATGTATTTTCAGTGATAGAGTCACAATTCTACAGGACTGTGTCGGCGAATCTGGGAATGTCATACAGCATGGGGAATGTTCTTGCCGAGGC
>DUTL01000117.1 GCA_012842105.1 Candidatus Fermentithermobacillaceae bacterium
AAAGGAAGGGATTGGGGTAAACCCTCCGGCCAGGGTGTCCGGCCAATTTCGTCGATCACTTCAAGAACCGGGTCGTCTGCCGCCAGTTCGAACAGATCGTATCCAGAAGCTATTAACCCTGTATATACTGCTGTTCGAACTGGCGGCAGACGACCCGGTTCTTGAAGTGATCGACGAAATTGGCCGGGCACCCTGGCCGGAATCTGTGACAGCGTATTTTGCCAGGGCCAAAAAGGAACGGGGTGGGGTAAACCCTTATTGGCCACGGGCAGCAATGCTTTTGGCCGCGAGTTTCTACAATGTAACTTCGCCTTCTGCGGCTTCAAGAACAGATGGGACAGGCCAGCGACTTCCGGAGCGAATCACGGATACAGGTTTGGACACAGGTTTCAAAGAGCAGCTCGCCAGGTTTCCTGTGAGCCCCGAAGAAAAAACCCCCGACGTGTTGACATGGCTGCTAGAGTTTCCGGATATCTGGCGGCAGATGAAATTGATGGATAGTTTTGGCCGGTTATGGGCCAAGTACCGGCTGGTTATGGCCGCCAGGGCCAGACATTTCCACCAAGCTACCCGTGATATCATAGAGTCGTTTACGAATCTTACAGGAGTGACGCAGCAAAGTCTTCCAAGGGTATGTGTAATCCCCAATCCTTTGCAGGCACCCCAGGTAGCTGACTTCGTTAGCAAGGATGGCCTGGTTTACATAATTGTGGCCGAACCGAGGCCTTCTTCGATAATACATGAGCTTCTTCATGACGTATTTGAGCCTGGGATTCAGGCAGCGAAAGATAGGGTGGTACAGTTCTCACACCTGCTTATGCCTGTCTACGGGAAAATGGTGAAAATGCAGTATGCATGGGATAGGAGCCCTGATTCGTGGTTGAGGGTTTTTGAAGAGAACTTTATGCGGGCAGCGTCCATTTGGATAGAGCATGCTGCCGGTATGGCGGTTGGTATATCTAATGAAGCCGTTGCTGTGGCACGCGCTCACGCTCAGGCGCTTTCCCATGCTAAAGATGGGTTCCTGTACGTGCCTGCCATGGCCACACTGTTCTTTGAGGAATGGCAGGGCCTCGATGAGATTGGCGTTTTCATCGACAAGGCCTTGGAGGCATGTGACAGGCTGAAATAAAGACTGCCCACTCTTATGGTAACTCTAAATAAGGGGAGTGATTATAGAATGGACAAGGCCGTTAGGGGATTGACCACTGAGGAGTTGATGGATCTCGCCATTGAAATGGCAGGCCAGACTCAGTTTCCGGCGGATTCGCGTATCTATTTTCCGGGAAAAGACATCAAGAAGATTCTCTTTGGCATCGACATTGGTGTGGCAGAACTGCTTGTTGGCAAGCAGCTGGGAGTGGATTGTGTAGTGGCTCACCATCCCGACCCAAGCGTGCTTACTTTCCCCGATGTGCTCGATCTGCACGTGGATCTGGCGGTGAAAAACGGGGTTCCTGAAAACGAGGCAAGGGCAGCGGTCGATGCAATGAGGGAGAGAAATGCTTTTGTCAGGCATTCTGCAAACTATGATCATGTGCCATCTTTTGCCAGGCTGCTTAACATGCCCTTTATGAACATACATAATCCCTTGGATGAGATAGGCCGTCAGCGCATGCAGGAAGCAGTGGATGCTCACTGCAACCACGGTTCAACGGTTTCAGACGTGGTTAAGGCCCTGTATAGCCTGTCTGAATTCACCGGCGCACCCACAAAAATAGAGGTCCGTATGGGTAAGCCTGATAGCCCTGCAGGGAAAACAGTTGTTGTTCACGGAGCAGGTACTAACGGCGGGGCTGCGCTGGCCAGGCTTTACTACAGATATGGTATTGGCACTGTCGTCTATATCCACATTGGCCTGGGCGAATTCATGAAACTTAAAGGGGAATTCCCCCAGGGTAAAAACCTGATCATCTCCGGGCATATTGCATCCGATGCAGCAGGGATCAATCCTTTCATTGAACGTCTGGAGTGTATGGGGATTGAGGTTATAAGGGTAAGCGGGTTGTAGGAATTTATGAGTGAAAACGTCGGAATGTAACCGGGGTTGCTGGGAACCTGTATGGATATCATACAGTAGATTGAAAATCACACAGCTTTTGGCGGGGCCTGTATGAAAATCATGCAGGTTTCAGAAAGGCAGTCGTTTTTCTGTACAGCTGACTCAAAAAAATGCAGCTTTTTGAAAACCTGTCTCAAAAAGATACAGCTTCCGGCGGGGCCTGTATGAAAATCATGCAGGTTTCAGAAAGGCAGTCGTTTTTTCATACAGCGGCTCGAAAATCACACAGGTTGATTGGGTTACCATGAACAACACAACCGCTCCAGCCGACGGTGGAGCGGTTTCGATTGACTGCCCCAGACACCTACAGTAATTGCTGTAACCGGTGGCTCAATTCCTCCAAAAAGGTTGCAGTACGATCTCGCTTTGATGGGTTTACCCGAAAGATGAACTGTGCAACTGCGTAATTGAGTAATCACGAACGATATTTGAGTTTGGACTAGTCTAATACTCCTACAGATGGGGTCCGAAATAACAGGACCTAAGCGTTCCCATTAGTGTAAAATCAGGGCCTCATGCGCAAACTCCTTTTCTGTTTTCTTCTCCCGGAGGCATGTGAATTTCAAGTGGAACTGATAGAATGACTGTCGAGAACCAATGTTACACACAAATGCTCTTGTGCCAAGTTTCAGGCAGGGCAGGAAGGGGGGAGAGTGCCGTTTGCCACAGCAACTGCAGAACGGCACAACCAATATGAATGCAGAATTTGCCAGATATCTGGTTGACATGGCAAATGAAATGGGTGCGGACCATGCTGTGCCGTTTCGAATTGACGACATTGCTTTTGATCCCAGGACTATCTTGAAGTGCGCTTTTGGATGCGGAGATTGGGGTTACGGGCATACCTGCCCATCAAGGACGGGCTCCTTGAAACCCTGGGAGTATGAGAAGGTTCTGAGGCGCTATTCTTGGGGTGTGATTGTCCACTCAACTGATAAGAAGGTTTCCCACGAAGTATCTTTTGCCCTCGAGAGGGAAGCGTTCCTCAAGGGCTACTACTTTGCGTTTTCTATGAGTGATTGTGCGCTTTGTAAGGAATGCGCAGGTTTTCACGGTAAGCCGTGTGTGAACGTGAAGAAGGCTCGGCCGGCCTTTCACAGCGTCGGAATTGATGTTTTCAAGACGGTTCGGAAATTCGGTTTGCCAATTCAAACGCTGAAATCTGGAGATGACCAGGCCAACTGGTACTCTGCTGTTTTTGTCGAGTAGCTCTGTATGGCAACCTCAGGAGCGAAAAGGCCGAAGGGCTCTTTGGCGGAACTACTCAGGACGGCCCCATGCGTCCTCAGATGGGTGACATGCCCAAGACCGTTCCCGGTCTGCCTGGTATTTCACCCGGTGTTGCATCATGAAACGTTTGGGACCGTCCCGATGTTTCAGATGAAACGCTGAGGACCGTCCTAGACCACTGAAAAACCCCTCGAGTTTTTAGGTTTTCATCCCAATTATGTAAACTTATGATATAATAGTAGGTAACAAAAGGGTATGGGAATGGGGTTTTTACATGCTGCGTATTACGAAAAAACAACAATTGTCATTTGGTAGTACAGCCTATGATAAGATTCCCGAGGACCACATGCTAAAACTGGTGAGCAAGGCAGTGGATTTTTCGTTTATCAACGAGCTTTTGGCAGACAGTTATTGCCTTGATAACGGACGTCCGGCTAAAGAGCCTGAGTTAATGCTGAAACTACTCT
>DUTL01000118.1 GCA_012842105.1 Candidatus Fermentithermobacillaceae bacterium
AACTTTCACATGGTCCCCATATCCGGTTCAGGGCGTGAGAGTATCCTGCTTCTTTGCCACATGGATACTGTGTGGGATGCAGGAGAAACACAGAAAAGGCCTTTCCGGGTGGAGAACGGGAAAGCATACTTTTCTGTGTTTCTCCTGCATCCCACACAGTATCCATGTGGCAAAGAAGCAGGATACTCTCACGCCCTGAACCCCATTCAACTTTCACATGGTCCCCATATCCTTCTTCCCTGAGTGTTGTTACATCGGTTCCCAGGCTCTGCCACTCTCCGGCGACCAGGCCGGCAAACCGGTCCATGTAAAGTTTGCCGGTGCTTGGCGAATCTGTGTTTGTAAAGGCCTCTAGCAATTCAACCATTTTATCCTGGTATGACCTCAGGTGCGCCAGTATGTCTTTTTGATTGGGCATTTGATTCCGCCTCCTGTTTATGCATGTTCTTGCCTTTGCCGGCTGCCGGTTATTCAGGCATGAAGTTCACGCCTTTCCCGGCACCGGCCATTCTTGCGTCGGAATTGACAGATGCAAGTCAGAAACTTCCGGTCAGAGCCGGTTCAGCATGAGTATCCATCCTGAAAGTGTGACCAAACTGGCCAGCGTGCCAAGCAAAGTAGTCTGAGAAACAAGATCCGGGTTAGCATCAAATTCCTGGGCTAGGATTGTTGCATTTACGGGCGGGGGCATTGCTGCCTGGAGCACAAGTATTTTCCATGGCAAACCCTGCAGGCCCAGAGCTTTTCCAAGGCACGCGATTATTGCGGGCGCCAATACCAGCCTCGTAAATGTTGCAACGCCGGGAACCTGCCACCCATGGGTTGGTTTCGTGCCTACAAGCTGAAGCCCCAATACAAGCAAAAATACTGGAATCGCGGCTTGAGACAAGAGAGCAATCGGCCTTGCTAACAGTTGGGGTACATTCAAGTTCAGGAGTTTGACAAGTATCCCAAGTAATGCACCATAAAGCGTAGGCATGCGCAGCACTTTGTTAAGCGCTTGCCCGGGTTCCATGTTGCTCGAGGCTGCAATGAATACCCCGAGTGTAGCTATGAGGAAACTCTGCATGACCATGTAGACCACACCCAGTTCCATGCCCGCCTGGCCGAATGCGAAAAGGCATATGGGCAGGCCGTAATTGCCGGTGTTCGAAAAAATGCTTGGAAGAAGCATAGAGCGGGAGAGAGTTTTTTCCCAACCAATCCGGTTGTACAACCATGAAATCAGAACCGCAAGTACTACCGGCGCAATTAACGCTGCCAGCCCAAAGAGCCAAACAGTCTGGAGGTCCACAGCCGAGTTGGCCAGGGAGTTGAATGTTAAGGCAGGCGTCAATATGTAAAGGCATACCCTCGAAAGGGTAGATACGTCAAGGGGCATCTTGCTTCCGGCAAAGTATCCAACGGCCGCTATGAGAAACACCGGTAATACGGATCCCAGAGCCTCAAGTGGCAAGGCGCTTCACCTACGCTTAGAGTTTATTTGACAGGCGAACTATCTCTCATTATACATCCAGGCAGTTGTATTTGTGCAGGAGTTTTCTGATTGAACAGCGAATTTACTGCCTAAGGCGGCCCTGGGTTGTCAGCCAGATGGCCGGCTTGAAAGTAAGAGTTTGAGGTGAAGTTATTGAGTAAGCACCGAGCAAGCAAGCCCCCTGGAATTCTCATGTTTGACCTGGATGGAACTTTGCTTCCTGTTGGGCTGGAGTTTTTCTACAATGATTACCCTGAAGCGGCTGCACCTTATTTTGCAGATATCATCGAACCGGGTGTGTTCAAAGAGACTTTGCTCAAGTCGACCTGGGACATGGTGAACAACCTTGATCCCGGGTTACCCAACATAGATGCATTCCGGGTATCTTTTGAACGCAGGGTCGGGCAAAGCTGGAACCGGCTTTGGCCCATCTTTGAGCGGTTCTATAGTGAAGAGTTCCCCAGGCTGCGAAGGCTGGTGCCCGAATCCAAAGTGGCCCGGAAGGTAGTCAAGGAGTGCGTAAACCAGGGATGGGAGATTATCCTTGCGACCAATCCGCTTTTTCCTGAGTCTGCGATCAGAGAGAGGATGAGATGGTGCGGGGTTCAAGACCTACCCTGGAAGTTCATCACCACTTTGGAGGATATGCATTTTTGCAAGCCTCATGTTCAGTATTACCAGGAAATTGTGGACTGTGTTGGCCTCGATCCAAAACGTTGTATAATGATTGGAAACGATATGCAAGAAGACATGGTAGCATCTGAACTTGGCATAAAGACTCTACTGGTTGAGGATTTTTGCGTAGACAGGGGTGACAGTGGCGGCTCAGGCAGTTTCGAGCCTGACATGAGGGGGAAACTGGCGGATGTACCTGAGATCGTCCTGAAGATATATGAAACCAACAGAAACTTGCACAGATAATTCAGCTGCAATCGTTGCCCGGGAACCGGGCCAGCCCAATACGAGTATCAGAGGTTTGCAGGCTGTGGGAGCAGGCAATGGGGAGGGGCTTTTAACAATCCAATTCCCGGGAACCCTTGATCTCCGGTCTACCCTTGAATGTGGCCAGGCTTTTAGATGGCGCGAGGCCACCGGGCCTGATGCTCAAACCTGGTACAAAGGCGTCA
>DUTL01000350.1 GCA_012842105.1 Candidatus Fermentithermobacillaceae bacterium
GATTCGAATTTATGAACGCCTAAAATGCCTAGGCCAAAATGCCTAGACAGTTTTCTCTTATGGCTGACGAATTTTCTACGCAAACCCCTTACCATTAGTAATGACGAGAGTTCTAACTGGAGGGTTGCACCATGGCAATCGAATTATCTGCTGAATATTTGGTAACGGAACACTTAGCGACTGAAGATCTGGCGCTTGCAAATAGGATATCGCTAGGCGATGAACAGGCCTTTGAGGTGCTTTACAATCGTTATTACAAACAGATCTATCTGCATGTATTTGGAATCATGAGAAACAGGGGAGATGCAGAAGACTTAACTCAAGAAGTATTCCTGCGGGTTTACTCCTCAATTGGCACTTATTCAGGGCGCGCGTCTTTGGGAAGATGGATGAGGAGAGTAGCGACAAATATCTGCATAGACACGATGAGAAAGAAGAAACTACCCACAGTGTCCTGGCCGGTCATGGTAAGCAACGACGGAGATGAACAACCTGTTGATTTTCCTGATGATGAGAATGAGTTGCCGCTGGATTTCTTAGAGGCACAAGATGAACAGGATGCTATTCTTGAAGCCATAGCGTCCTTACCGGACTACTACAGAGATACGGTAATGCTTCACGATGTTTTGGACTACTCCGGCAAGGAAGTAGCCAGGCAAATGTCGTGCCCGGTCGGGACTGTAAAATCAAGATTGTCCAGGGCAAGGACCATATTGCAAGCAATGGTTGCCCCTGGCGTAGATCCGGCCTGGCAGTGTTGCCCGGGTTCTACTGACGTTTCCGGAAAAGCTGTAGCTCTTTGATGTTTTGATGTGGGTTGGCTGGACAACTGTCAAAAGCTGTATAGATTTCATACAGGCCCCGGGGAAAGCTGCATGAATTTCAATCTGCTGTACGAAAAAACTACCGCTTTTCCGAAAGCAGTCTGATTTTCGTACCGGTTTTCGAAAAGCTGTGTGGATTTCATACAGGCCCCGAGGAAAGCTGCATGAATTTCAAGCTGCTGTACGAAAAAACTACTGCTTTTCCGAAAGCAGTCTGATTTTCATACCGGTTTTCGAAAAGCTGTATAGATTTCATACAGGTCCCGAGGAAAGCTGCATGAATTTCAAGCTGCTGTACGAAAAAACTACTGTTCTCTGCGATGCAGCCGGTTTCTACCTTGTCTCAAAATAGCAGTCTTTCTCCATGTCTTATGATTTTCTGAAACTGATCTTTTGAAACGGTATTTGGCCAGCTAACCGGAATTTCTCTTTCGAGCCTGCGAATATATATGGATCAGAAATGGCAGCCGGTTGGCAGTTTCGTGAAGTAGTATCTTATGAGTCAGAATCACAGCAGTGTCTGTATTCTCTAGGTGATTCCTTCGCTACATGGAACCAGAGTGGAGTAGCAAACATGCTTGCCGGTATACCTGGACTGAGCTGGATGCTCCAGACAACACCACTGGCTGGCGGCTTACGAAGTTAGGCTCCGGAGGAGACAATGAAACGGTATCACTGGATTCTGGTGGCTCTTGCGTTGATATCTGCTGTGGCACTTTCAGGGTATCTGGTAGTCTGGCCAGGCACCCAGGTGTGCGGAATTAACCTGGGCGGGTTGAGCATAAGACAAGCAGTATTAACCCTGGAAGAAGTCCTTTCCTGGGATGCGCACAGCCTAGAGATTCTAGGTGTGGACGGCGATTCTGAGCAGTATTTCCTGGCATCCACAGGTATAATCCCTGAC
>DUTL01000119.1 GCA_012842105.1 Candidatus Fermentithermobacillaceae bacterium
AAGCTTTGAACTTAATGACGTCAAGAGCGGCGATCAATGCGGGAACTCCATTGCCTCCGGTTGAAGAGCCGGAAACAGAGGCTGAAGCCGGTGGCGGGCCTGGTGAAGCAGGTGATTCCGGTGACGCGGTTGAGCCTGGCGACAGAGCGGTTGACGAGCCTGGCGAACCAGTTGAGCCTGATGAAGCGGTGGAACCCGGCAAGGCAGCCAAACCTGATGAAGTAGCTGAACCCGGTGGATCCGCCGAACCTGTCGATACAGTTGAACCTGGCAAACCTGAGGCCGGAGAGACCGAGGAATCTGAATAGGCCCAGGCTGAAAATTCAGCGTTACGGCCTTAGATTTCAGGCAACAATGCCTAAAGAGTCAAGTGTTGCAGGCAGGTAATGTTATATGGGTAGTGTTATAATAGTAGTGGAGTTTTTTCTTAAGTTGCTAGTGGGAGTTTCGTTGGGAAATCATATGATTTGGGGGTGCAACGCATGAGTTACCTGGTGCCTATGGTTGTTGAGCAAACCGGACGCGGTGAGAGAGCTTACGACATTTACTCGCGGCTCCTTAAAGACAGAATAGTATTTGTGGGCGCTCCGGTTGATGATCAAATGGCTAACCTGGTTGTAGCTCAGTTGTTATTCCTTCAGGCAGAAGACCCTGATAAGGAAGTATCGATATATATCAATTCTCCGGGAGGCTCAGTTACTGCCGGATTAGCTATTTACGATACAGTGCAGCACATAAAGCCCCCGGTATCGACAATATGTGTGGGGCTGGCTGCCAGTATAGCTGCGGTGATTCTGGCCGGGGGAACTACCGGACGCAGGTTTTGTTTGCCTAACGCCAAGACCCTTATTCACCAGCCTTTGGGTGGAGTGCAAGGCCAGGCAACGGAAGTTCAGATAATGGCAAAGGAGATTTCGCGGACCAAGGAGCGAATCAACAATCTGCTGGCCAAACACACAGGCCAACCTCTTGATAGAATTGAGAGGGATACCGAAAGAGATTATTGGATGAGCGCAGAAGAATCCAAAGTTTACGGGCTTGTTGACGACATTCTCCTACCCGGTCCCAAGGCGGCTAAGTAAAATTGGGGTGAAAGGATGTTCAAATTCGAAGAGCAAAAAGGTTTGAAGTGCTCGTTCTGTGGCAAATATCAAGACCAGGTGAACCGGCTCATTGCCGGGCCTGGTGTGTATATTTGCAACGAATGCATTGAACTTTGCAACGAAATTATTGCTGAGGAATTGGACGAAGAGGCTGAACATGATCTGCAAGACGTTCCCAGGCCCAGGGAAATCAAGGCGTTTCTTGATCAATATGTAATTGGCCAGGAAAGAGCCAAGAAGATGTTGTCAGTGGCTGTATATAACCATTACAAACGTACAGGCAGGTACCGAAGTGGCGGTGCAGACGACATCGAAATCCAAAAGGCCAATATTGTGATGTTAGGGCCTACTGGGTGCGGGAAAACATACATGGCTCAATCTTTGGCCAGGTTTCTGAACGTACCTTTCGCTATCGCCGATGCGACCACGCTTACGGAAGCGGGGTACGTAGGCGAAGATGTAGAGAACATCCTGTTGCGCCTTGTTCAGGCAGCTGATTACGACATTGAAAAGGCGGAGCGCGGAATCATATATATCGATGAGATCGATAAGATCGCACGGAAATCTGAGAACCCGTCTATAACCCGGGATGTTTCTGGGGAAGGGGTTCAGCAGGCTCTGCTAAAGATACTTGAAGGTACCATAGCTAATGTGCCTCCGTTGGGTGGGAGGAAGCATCCTCATCAGGAGTTCATCCAGCTGGATACGACCAACATACTGTTTATCTGCGGTGGTGCGTTCGAAGGCATAGACAAGATCATTCAAAATCGAATTGGCGAGAAGACAATGGGCTTCATGTCTGAGCCCAGGTCTCGTAAGGATACTTCCATAGGGCAGGTTCTGGCGAAGATTCTGCCTCAGGATCTCCTTAAGTACGGCTTGATTCCTGAGTTCGTAGGCAGGGTTCCGATAATAGTCACGCTGGATGCCTTGAGCGATGATGACCTTGTGAAGATATTGATTCAACCCAAGAATGCTCTGGTGAAGCAATACCAGAAAATGTTTACCATGGACGGTGTGCGTCTGGAGTTTGAGGATGAGGCAATTCGGGCAATAGCTCAGGAGGCCAGCCGCAGAAATACCGGCGCTCGGGGGCTGAGGGCAGTGATTGAAGATACAATGCTTGAAATCATGTACGATCTGCCTTCCCGCACAGATGTAACCAAGTGCGTGATCACAAGGGATGTCGTCTTATCCAAGTCTACACCTGTGTTAGTCACCGTCGAAAGGAAATCCAGGAAAAAGGAAGAGACTGCATAATACTGTAGTTTCAGCAAGCCAACCCCGGTACGCCGATGCGAGGCTGCCGGGGTTTTTTGTATTAGCAGCTCAGCCAGCAAGGGCAAACCTGGCTGCGGGGATTACGTGAGTATCTCAAATCTGCCGTACCAGAAACAAGGATTCATAAGGGCTTGATAAATGTTTGCCGGTAATGGTCATACTAATCCGGGAAAACGAATTGGTTGAGCACAAGCGGCCATAAAATAGGAGCACAATATGAATTCCGGTATTCTCATATATCTTCAACTATTTCTTACAGTAGTCATGGGCCTCTACTTCTGGAACCTTTTGAAGTCACAGGAGGGCCAGAAGGTAGTTATGGGAAGGGAATCTCGAAAGGAACTGGAACGGCTGAAGCATCTGAGACAGATCAGGCTCAGTGAACCCCTAACTGAGAAGACGCGGCCTCAGAGCCTGGCTGAGGTGGTAGGCCAACCAGATGGAATAAAAGCGCTTCGCGCTGCCCTGTGCGGGCCCCACCCACAACATGTGCTGCTGTATGGGCCGCCGGGGGTGGGAAAGACTGCAGCAGCCCGGCTAGTGCTTGAAGAAGCAAAGAAGAACTCTGCGTCTCCCTTCAAACAAGAAGCCACTATGGTCGAGGTAGACGCAACCATAGTAAGGTTTGATGAAAGAGGCATAGCGGATCCGCTGATAGGTTCAGTTCACGATCCTATCTATCAAGGGGCAGGGGCCCTGGGGATAGCAGGGGTTCCACAGCCAAAGCCCGGGGCTGTGTCCCGTGCTCACGGCGGGATTCTGTTTCTGGATGAAATCGGAGAACTGCATCCTGTGCAAATGCAGAAACTCCTAAAGGTATTAGAAGACAGAAAAGTGTACCTGGAGAGCGCGTATTACTCCAGGGACAATTCCAACATTCCCGAATATGTGCACGACATCTTTGAAAACGGCCTTCCTGCTGATTTCAGGTTGGTAGGCGCGACTACCAGGCCGCCGGAAGATATTCCTCCTGCACTGCGTTCACGGTGCCTGGAGATATTTTTCAGGGCGCTGTCGGCTGAAGAGGTGGGCCTAATTGCGCAGGCAGCTGCAAAGAAGGCAGAGGCAGGCATAGAGCCGGAAGCTTTGGAAGTGATCAAACGTTATGCTCAAAACGGAAGGGATGCAGTTAACCTTGTAGAGTTAGGAGCCGGCCTGGTTACAGTAGAAAACCGCCGTACCATAACTTTGCAGGATGTTGAATGGATTGTATCCCAAGGGCACCATGTGATGAAACCTGAAGTCAAGGTTTCTCCGGAGCCGGCTGTAGGGTTAGCACTGGGGCTCGCCGTGTTAGGCCCTGGAATGGCTACGGTTATCGATGTAGAAAGCCAGGTTCTTGCCACGGAACATACGGGAAGAGGGCGGGTAACCGTAACAGGAGTGATCGAAGAAGAGCAGATGGGGAAGACAGGGCATACTTACAAGAGAAGAAGCATGATAGCCTCATCAATAGACAACGTACTTACCGCCCTTGCTTCCCAAACTCATGTTAGGGCCCACGATTACGATCTGCACGTGAATTTTCCGGGGGGAACTCCCGTAGACGGCCCTTCAGCAGGGCTTGCCATAGCAGTCAGCGTTTACTCCGCAATTGTGGAGAAGCCTGTTTTGGCCATTGTAGGTTTTACAGGAGAGATCTCGATTAGGGGAGAAATAAGGGCTGTAGGCGGAGTTGAGCAGAAATTGCGCGCTGCAGAAGAAGCGGGCCTCAGGCGGGTAATCATCCCGGAGGCAAATTGGCAGGAGAGGTACGTCGACCGGAACATTGAGATAGTACCTGTAAAGCATCTTGGGCAAGCTATCGAATTGGTATTTTCAGACCCCCATATGGCAATCGCCTCCGGTTTAAGTTAAACTAATGTATTGGCAGCGTATCGATGATTCAGCCAGTCTTAATCAGCAGGTTGTTTCAGTTTGTTGTCTAATGCAAATGCAAATCAACCGGGAGGTAATGCGCCGGGCCGGTAAATCAGCCGAGGCATAAACTCAGCCGGGCACAGATTTAGCCAGGTTCAAACCTAGCCAGGTAGATATTATCTCCTGATGAGAATCGCGCCGACAAATATTGTCGTGTGCGTGTTGCATCGATACGGAAAACCAGAAGACATGCAGAAACTGTAAGGTAATCCCACTTTTGACATGGCCTTTTGAAGGATTTCCACTATTATAAAGAGAATATAAAAAATACGTTTGAACTGTGTCACTTAGGCTTTTGGTAAGGCAATATGATATGACTGGACGATGAGGAAGATGCGGGAGGTGCGCAAACATGACTGAAGCAAAGGACATTGATAGAAAGTCCTACCCGCTTTTGCCACTAAGAAACGTACTAGTGTTTCCGGGTGTAACGATTTCTCTTGAGGTCGGACGGCCCAAATCCGTCAAGGCGGTAGAAATTGCTCGGGCTTCAGGGATGGCATTGGTTATGTGTTCACAAAAGACCACCGAGGTTACCGACCCTTTGCCTGAACATATATGCAGCGTAGGCACGTTAGGAATAATCAAGGAAACTGCCAAGAGTGCGTCGGGCAACCTTCGCATAGTTGTGGAGGGCATAAGGCGTATAAGGCTTTCCTCTTATATAGCCCTGGATCCGGCATACGTGGTCACGGTTGAGGACCTGCGTGACCGGGGCCCGGGGGCAGATGAAAATGAAATCTTAGTTAAGAGCCTTATGGAGCAGTACGAGGAATATGTTGGAGTCACCAGAAATGTACCTGCTGAAACTTTGATTTCGATTGCCGGAATCAATGAAGCCGGCCGCCTCTGTGATACTGTGGTAAGCCACATACCTATCTCCATTCCCGAAAAGCAAGACGTGTTGGAGACAGTTTCAATAACAGAGCGTACGGAAAAGGTTCTTGACATTCTCAGCAAGGAAATAGAGCTTGCAGGCTTGGAGAAGCGGATTAACCTTCGTGTGCGCAAGCAAATTGAGAGAAGCCAGAAAGAGTACTGGTTACGGGAACAGATGAAGGCCATTCAGAGAGAACTGGGGGATAAGGGCGATAGCCCCAGCGAGGTTGAAGAATTCAGGCAGAAAATCGAAAAAGCGGGACTCCCCGCCGATGCAAAAGAAAAAGCTCTGAGGGAAGTTGCCCGCCTTGAGAAAATGCCTCAGGCTGCAGCTGAAGCTGTAGTCGTGAGGACATATCTGGAATGGTTGGTTTCGCTGCCATGGGACGTACTTACAGAAGATACTATCGATATTGAACGCGCTCAGAAGATTTTGGACCAAGACCACTACGGGCTTGACGAACCAAAAGAGAGAATACTAGAGTACCTGGCCATTCGCAAATTGGTCAGCAAACCCAAGGGGCCTATCCTGTGTTTCGTGGGCCCGCCGGGAGTGGGTAAGACCTCACTGGGTAAGTCCATAGCAAGAGCATTGGGACGCAAGTTCGTAAGAATTTCCCTCGGCGGAGTGAGAGATGAGGCTGAGATTAGAGGCCATAGGCGCACCTATATCGGGGCTCTTCCGGGGCGGATAATCCAGGGGTTAAGAAATGCAGGTTCCAGAAACCCTGTATTTCTCATGGATGAAATAGATAAGCTGGCTTCGGATTTCAGAGGCGACCCGGCAGCAGCTTTGCTTGAAGTACTTGACCCTGAGCAGAACCATCAGTTTTCCGATCACTACCTTGAGGTTCCCTTTGATCTATCCAGGGTGATGTTTATTACCACTGCCAACTCAAGCCATTCGATTCCAAGGCCGCTACTGGACAGGATGGAAGTAATCACTCTTCCCGGGTATACCGAAGAAGAGAAGGTTGAAATCGGAAGCCAATTTTTAGTTCCCAAGATGCTTAAGGAACATGGCTTGACTCCGTCGAACCTTACCATTCGCAGAGATGCGCTCAAAGAGATAATCCGGTCTCATACACGTGAAGCCGGAGTAAGGAATCTTGAGAGGCAAATCGCCACTATTTGCAGGAAGACTGCTAAAGATGTGGTTTCGGGAAAGAAACATCGAGTTATCACTACACCTAAGAATGTAAACAAGTACCTGGGTATTCCCAAGTTCCGGCACGGGCAGGCCGAGAAAGAAGACCAAGTGGGAGTTTCCCTTGCTCTTGCGGTA
>DUTL01000120.1 GCA_012842105.1 Candidatus Fermentithermobacillaceae bacterium
AGGATCCCACAAAGCTACGCCTACACACGAACCCAATGAGTAAGCAACCAGTATTTCCGTGTCATCTTGGGAGAATTTGACTTCAGAGAATTTTACGGGAATCAGGTTCATGTGTATCTCCTTTCCATGTGTCTTCGGCGCTTACAGCCCAGCCGGTTAAACGTTAACCTTTGCCATCAAAGCAACCGGTTGGTGTCAAGAATCAGAGCCGGGTCACCTTGCGGAAGAATTGTGGCACCTGCAATGCCTTTCAAACGCGAAAGAATCTTGCCCATTTCTTTTACCACTATTTCCTCTTCGCCAATCAAACCGTCCACCCCAAGGGCCAGGGGCTCATCCTGGCTTCGTGTAAGCACTGCATACTTGAAGTTGCCGTTTCTCATCCAGGGATCATCTTTCAAACAACCCTCAAGGGAAACCAAGGGAAAAACCCTTCCCCTTACAGTCAGAGCAGCTCTGCCTTTGACTGTCTTGATTTCGTCATGCGCCACCACCAGAACTTCTTCAACTGATGACGTTGGTATTGCGTATATAAGCCCTGAGCAGTCTACAAGCAACGAACGCATAATGGCAAGGGTCAGGGGGAGGCGCAAAGTAACTGCCGTCCCAGTGCCAACCTGGCTGGTTACTTCTATGTGGCCATTTATTCGCTCAAGGTTCGATCGAACAACATCCATGCCTACCCCTCTGCCGGATACCTGGGTTGCCACCTGGGACGTGGAAAACCCGGGCATGAAAATCAATTCCACAGCTTCTCTGTCAGACAACTTGGCAGCAGCTTCCTCAGTGATTAGCCCTTTCCTCATTGCAGAGGCTTTTACATCATTGGGGTCTATCCCCGAACCATCATCTTCAACCTGAACCAAAACCTGGTTTTCCTGATGCCACGCTGACAGGGTTACTTTGCCTCGCGCCGGCTTGCCCCGGGCCCTTCGTTCCTCAGGCATTTCGATCCCATGGTCAACTGCATTCCGCAGGATGTGTATAAGAGGATCGTCTATGGCTTCAATCACGGTTCTGTCAAGTTCGGTTTGCTCGCCCCTGATCTCCAGAACGATTTGCTTGCCGCAGCGATTTGAGAGGTCTCTGATCATTCTGGGAAACTTGGTGAATATGTTGTTTAAGGGCAATAGCCTTGCTCTCATAATGCCTTCTTGCAGTTCCTGGGACGCTCGCTGAAGCCTGGATGAAAGAGCCGCTATTTCATTGCCTGCCACTGATGTTTCTTCCCTGGCCTGAAGCCGGGAGGCCATTTGCGTGAGCCTGGTCCTATCGATTACCAGTTCTCCTACTGTATTGAGCAAGAAGTCAAGAAGGCCGACATCTACCCGCACGGTCCGGCCGAGATTGGTTCTCCTGATGACTGTGTCCGGCGTTGAGTCTTTGCCTTGCCCCACGTATTGTCCGGTATGCCCGGCAGCGCGATGCCCAGATTGCTGCTTGGGATGCTGGCTCGCGGATTTCCCTGGACGCTGCCCAGAGGGAAACCCCGCATGCTGCCCCACAGATTGGCCCGGCCCACTCCCGGTATATGTAACAAGGGAAACCTGAACAACGTCTTGTACTGACCCGGCAACCCGTTTGGCGGTCATTCCCTGGTCATCACTTATAATGTAGATATCCAGCACATCGCTGGCTTCGCCGGCTTCCACTTCCTCAAGAGAGGGAAGCGATCCAATTACATCAACTGCCTCGTTAACCAGCACGAGCGTCTGAAAACATCTAACGGAAAGCAGGTCAGTCTCAGGCCTGAACCTGACAGCCAGTTTGTACACTGGACTTCCATCGTCAAGAGCCTCTTTGAGCCGCCCGGCCAGAAAGGGGCCTGGGGTGTTGCCTAAAGGATCGCCCAAAACTTCGCCGCCCGAATATTCAAGTGAGGCCCCGGAGAAATCATTGCAGGCCGTTTTGGAGGAAGCTACGCCTTCATCTTGGCCAAACTCAAGCCCTCGAATCTTCTTCATTATTTCCTGTGTAGACGGCCGTTTGCTTTGGGTTTCCAGTGCAACCTTCCATTCAGAAAGCCAATCGAGAACCAAGAATAACGAGTCTACTACGTCAGCTGTAAGTTTCCGCTCACCCGACCTAACAGTGTCGAGAATACTCTCCATTGTGTGAGTTACTTCCACACCGTCCTGGAATCCAAGGGTAGCGGCCCCACCCTTTATTGTGTGCATTGCGCGGAAGACTTCCTGAACAAGAGCCTCATCAGACGGCGCTTTCTCCAGCTCGACCAGATTCTCTTCTGTGTTGGCAAGAAGTTCTTCAACTTCTTCAAGGAAAATGCTAAGATCTTCTTTGAATTCCATTGAGTTCTGCTCCTTCATACTTCGGCCTTCACTTGACTACAGCAGATGCCAGGTCAACATCCTTGAGGGCTCTTTTTTCGGCATCTGATATTATTCGGGTAAGATCCAGAAGCACAATGAGGGAATCATTCACTTTTGCAATACCCTGGATGTAATCAACCTCGCCTCCTGTGATTACCGGCGCGGGCCCCTCAACGGAATCTTGACTAATCCGAAGCACTGTTGACACAGAATCCACAATAACACCAATGCTCTCGCCGTCAGATTCTGTCAATACGATTCGCTGCTCAGTACTATATTCTTTCTTGGCAAAACCAAAGTGTTTTCTAAGATCGAGAACGGGAATGACTTTGCCCCTTAAGTTGATAATTCCTTCCACAAAATCAGGAGCCCTGGGCACGGGTACGATCTTCTGAATAGGTATGATCTCCCTTACTTTCTCGATATCTACCCCGTAAACCTCAGAACCCAGAGAAAAGGCCACAATTTGCCGGCCCTGGCCAACTTCGCGCCCTGTTATGTGTGTCTGCGAAATGTGATTGCTGGACATGATACCCCCCCCTGTCACCTAATATCGAAATTGAATCACGGGGAGTTAAGCATTGCATCTAAACTAAAGCAGTATCAGGGCGTTTCTGGGGGGGGAGCCTGAGAACTGCCGGATTTGCCAGGGCCCTTTTCCTATGTATGTTGAACCTGCGCCAGCGTATGGGCCAACAAATCATGAACCAAGGTTATCGGCGATTGCTTCCCAGATATCGTGAGTTTCAAATCCGCGGCGCCACGCAGCCACTCCAGCCAGACCATAGTGATTGACCAGTTGAATACGTTTTTTCATTGACCCGGCATCTTCAAGCCATACCCTATGTGTAGTGCTGCCGGCCTTCTTCTCTGCATACAAGAGGCCTGTGTCAGCCTGGTATTCTGGCGCTACATTCTCGTCTTTGAGCCAGCGGGCTATACCTTCCATGCCCAGCGCCCTGGGAGTTACCTTAACCCCACTGTTTTCACGGGACTCAGTCCATAGCCGTGTATAGAAAGGAACCCCTAATACCAATTTCTCCTTCGGAACTTCTTCAAGGGTCTTCTCGATAGCCCATTCTGTCCACGGGATAGTCGACACCGGCCCGGACACTTTGGACCCATGGGGGTACTGGTCGTATGCCATGAGCATAACGTAGTCCACTACCTGTGCAAGTTTCTCCCGCTCAAGAAATAATGACCAGTTTGGGCTGGAGGATTTCACAGTTACGTCAATAGACACAGTAAGGCCTTGCCCGTGCAGCATTGGAGTCATTTCTCGCACAAACTGAGTGAGGTATTGGCCATCGGCCAAATTTACATTTTCGAAATCTATGTTTATTCCGTCAAGTTTGTAGATCTCAGCGTATATCAGGAGTTGGGAGATGATCTTGTCTCTTAAGCCTGAATCTCTCAGTACCGTTGAGGTCCTTTCAGGATCGAACGAATTGGAAAATAGAGCCCATACCTGGTATCCCTGTGAATGCGCCCAATTGACATAACGCATATCGGCGCGGTTCTCAAGTTCGCCGGGGGTACCGGCAAGATGAAACCACGTTGGGGAAACTACGTTCAGGCCAGGCATATCTTTCAAGATTGAAGGATCGGGCGTAATCCTGTCAACCTGTTCCCACACCAAAACCACCTTCTTGCCTTTTAGTGGGCCGGGAACATATTCTGAAGGTTGTCGCACAACAGGAGGTTCTTCTCTAAGCCCTGTAACCTGTTTCTTGGGGATAAAACCGCAGAATCCGGCACTTGTTTCCACTTTCAGCCACCTCCCTGCATCGCCGTAAACCACTACCTGTTCACCTGCGGACAGTGCCTGTACCCTGCGGGACAAAAATGAAGCTTTGGTTCTCAGAATAGTATCGGCACTCGTTTCACCGATTGTATTGGCGGTATCCAGCGGTTTTACCAAGAATATTCCAACGTCCTCGCTATAGGTTGTTGACACAGGATACAATACCTCTAGGGTACTTGCAGGAACGTAAGGTTCGTTGCCATCAAGTATAACAGGAAACTGCAACCTGACAGGATACTGGTTCACGTATGCAGTCAGTGACTCTTTGCCAAACTTTACCACCTTGTCTTTTGTGGTTACAATCATTACACCGCTTTCATCCCAGAATACATGAGGGTCAAGTTTGCTCTGTATGAACTGAAGCGGGACGTAGGCCTCCCCCTTCTCCACCACCACCGGAAACTTCTGGGCCTCGCCTTGAAAGACCAGCTGTGGGCGGCTACTGAATGGGCGTTCCACATACTGAAAGGACGGGTAGATTACTACCCCTGCAGCCAATAGGATAATAGCCGCAATCAGAAACCAAACCGGGCCGGGAACGTGTTTTCGCCCGGTTCGTGTGGTTTTCCTGGTTCTTCTAGGTGGAATAGTTGTTCCTAGACCAAGTTGCGGCAATAATCTCAATCCTTCCGATATGATAGGTTCTTTCTTGCAATGATCCCCTACCCCGCCGCCAAGCAACATTCAAACTTACGGCTTGGCGCCGCCCCGACTCGCTGCTCGTCCATGCTCCTCGCTGCTCCTCATCATGGCATCAGTGACAGTAAACAATACCTAGTTCGTCTAGGCCTGACTTTCGGCCTGTCTGCTGGCCGCCCGGTTCGTAACCGCTTCCTTCCCGGCCGTCGGGTTCGACTTCATCTATTTCGACACGAAGCACCTTTGTATCCTCCTCGGATGGCCAGCGGTTTATGGTATCGGAGGTACGATCTGGGGACAACGCCAGGCAGAGAACTGTGTCAGATTCAATAAGCGTGCGCATTCGTCCCGCACACGTAACGTTTTAATACACATCAGCCGCAACGTTTGCGCCTGCGCACGCTTCAACCCCGAATATGTCACGTTCTAACACACATCAGCCGCAACGTTTGCGCCTGCGCACGCTTCCACCTCGCATATGTCACGTTTTAACACACGTCAGCCGCAACGTTTGCGCCCGCGCACGGTTAAGCTCCGCACCTGTCACGTTTTAACACACTTGAGCCGTAACGTTTGCGCCTGCGCACGGCTCCGGCTCGCATCTGTCACGTTTTAAC
>DUTL01000121.1 GCA_012842105.1 Candidatus Fermentithermobacillaceae bacterium
GGCAACGTCGGCAGCGGTGGTAACTCCGGGGTGCACCACCTTCCCCGAAAAACCTTCTGCCACCATACGGTGGCAGATAGCTACAATGCCACTGTAGGCATGTATCTCCTCGGGAAGCCTCCGTTCCAGATAGCCCACTGCAAGCCTCTCGGCGCCACGGGTCCGTCCGGCATACTTGGTGTCCAGAGCCTTCATGAGCTGCAGGTACTCTGAATGGCTCAGCCCATCGCCGAAGGCAAAGGTCTCGGACACGTTAATTCCTATGCACCTGGGGTCTCGTTCTTCCACTACCCGCCTGAGGGAATCCCACTGGCCGCCTTCGTCCTTGTTCCAAGCGGCCTCGTAAAGACCACCCGGGGAATACGTGGAAAGAGTAAGTTTCTCAACTGCCTCTGCCAGGCCGGTGGCCCCGGGCCTCCTGTAGAAAACCAGTATGGTTCTTCTGCGCGCAGCCATGGACGGCTGGGGAAGCAAATGCATGACCACCGGGCCTTCGTTGTACTCTCTGGCGGTAACGATCCACATGTCGAAACCTTCCCGGTCCATTACCTCAGGAAGAATCGTCTCCAGTCTTCTCTTCAGCCAACAGTTTGTGATCCGGGCCTGCTTGCGCAGGTCAAGTATTTCTGCGTACTGCATGCATAACCCCACCTTTCCTCCTGCCGGATAACAAGCTCCACCACTTGGGTTCACTGGATGCTGTCAACTCTGGCACACTGACAATATGACAAGTCGAATGCTTGGGCATGGTCTGTCAGTAAATCTTCTCTCGGAACTTTTACTTGATGCTTTGCAGCCTGCGCAGGAGAATAGGTACACTGGAAGTGCTAATGAAAATCACTGTCTGAATGGACTGGTAGGCAACAGGTTTGAGATCTCACTTCCCTACCCCCATATACAAAAATCCGGCTGCTTCAACTTTGCCTCTGTCAAGCATGTTGCGCCCATCCAAAAGCACCGGAGTCTTCATAGACTGTGCCAACCTCTCCAAATCAAGTGTTACGTACTCGGGCCAATCAGTAGCCAACACCAATCCTTCTGCATCAAGTGAAACATCGTACGGATTTGAGGCAAACTCAACATCCAATTCCTCTAAAGCTTGCTTTGCATTACTGACAGCTGCCGGATCATGTGCCCTTACATGAGCACCTCTGTCAACAAGTATACGAATCATGTCAAGAGCGGGCGATTCGCGCACATCGTCAGTTCCAGGTTTGAAAGCCAAGCCCAAAACTCCTATTACCCGGCCTCGAACCCCCTTAAGCGCTTGCTGTAGTTTCTCTACCATTCTATGGCGCTGCTCATGGTTAACTTGTCTGGCAGCAGCAACAATAGGCATTTCATAGCCATATTCCTTGCCTATGGCTAAAAGTGCTGCGGTGTCTTTCGGAAAACAGCTTCCTCCCCAACCCAGTCCTGCCTTTAGAAAGTGTGGCCCGATTCGCTTGTCCAGACCAATTCCTCTTGATATCTCAGAGACGTCTGCGCCTACCTTCTCACACAACCCGGCGATCTCATTAATGAAGCTAATCTTCAGGGATAAGAATGCATTGGAAGCATATTTGATCATCTCGGCGCTGGTCGGATCAGTTGTGATCATAGGTGGAAGCCCGTAACCCGAAGGCCGGGCTAAAAATGAGGGCGCGTTAAAGGTCTGCTCGAGGATAGGGCGGTAAAGCCTTTGCATGGCCGCTACTCCTTCCGGGTCTTCGGCCCCTATTACAATCCTATCCGGATACAATGTATCGTAAAGAGCCATGCCCTCCCGGAGGAATTCCGGGTTAGACACAATATGAACAGGAGTGCTTCTGGATAATCCCCGCTCGCCCATGACACGGTTGATCACATATATTACCCGCCTATTTGTACCGATTGGCACAGTAGACTTAACCACTATCACATAACTGCGCCCTGGCAAAAGACTCTGGGCAACCTCTTCTGCCGCTGCTTCCACATACTGAGTATCAGCTTCTCCATTATCCTTTGATGGGGTTCCTACAGCTATGAGTATTACATCAGCTTCAGCCACTGCCTTAGAAGTATCTTGAGTAAAGACAATATGGCCTTTAGATAGTTCCAATAGTTCTTCCATACCATGTTCACGAATAGGGCTTCTCCCGGCACGCAATAAATCTGTCTTTGACTTATCCTTATCAACTCCGGTAACCCGATGCCCAAGATAAGCCAAAACCGTCCCTGTAGACAAGCCAACATAGCCTGTCCCAATCATGGCCACTCTAAGAGGTTGAAAACCGTCCATATAAACACTCTCCTTACGGCCTTCTTCAATTTCGACTTCGAGTTCCCCATGTAAAATGGGGAACAGCCAGGCAATTTCATCAACGGAAAATCAGGCTTGCTAGACCCTCTTGATTCCTTCCATATCAAAGTAAACATTTCGGGCCCTGAACGGCGCGGAGTTACTGTACATCAGTCTGACTCTCTCGAAGTCACCTAGTCTCTTCGAATGATAGTAAGGTTTCTCAAAACACAGTCTTTCATCTCTTAACCAGTCAGGAACCTGCATTCCATGGACCTGCAAATAGTAATCTATTAAAGCTGATACCTTTGTCAGGTACACTATTTCTTCTTCGGTGCATGAATCCAATTCTACA
>DUTL01000009.1 GCA_012842105.1 Candidatus Fermentithermobacillaceae bacterium
CCTCTTAGCATCCAAAACCCTTGCCCGGGGTCGGCCAATGGGCGAGCCGTCCTGTTTCGGTTCAATCTCGAATCGTTGGCTCACTGATTGGCGGGCTTCTGGGTAATTCTACCTTCAGATTTCAGACCGTGCAAGGCCCAAGTGCCAAAGAAGGAATTATCTGCAAGGCGTAGAAGGAAACTACCAGATTCACAGGGAGGTGTCTCTATGGCAAGAATGATTCCCGGCGTGTCGCCTCATATGATCGAAAACGACGCTGAGCAGATGTTTTACTCGGCATGCAGAGACCTTCCCCGCGAATACACCGTGTTCTACTCATATAAATACAAGATGGAAAGTTCAGGCCCAAGAGGCATCGGGCCAGGCCAGACGGCATCTACAGGAGCCCGAACAACGTCCGCAGCATCCCAAACCATGTCTTCAAGATCCCAAACGACATACACAGGAGCCCGCACGACATCCGCTAGATCCCAGGCAACATCCACAAGAGCCCGGAAGGCATTCACTAGGTTCCAGGCATCATCCCCCATATCCGGCGTTAGCCATCCTGAAGGCCCTGATGGGCTTCAGGCCATCGGAGAGGCGGATTTCGTAGTAGTCCATCCGGAACTGGGATATGTAGTATTCGAGGTCAAACAAGGCAACATAATGTACGCCAACGGCCGGTGGCACGAGTTCAAGCCGTCGCGATCAGGTGCATCCCACCACACCCGCCCAATGGCCAAAGACCCGGTAGACCAGGCACAGAAAGCTATGTGGGCTATCCTGGAGCGGTACAAAGAAAAATCCGGCGACAACCGTTTCCCCCTTCATATCAGGTTCGCCCTGTGTTTCCCGGAAACTAAGATACTTGCAGGGGAACTCCCTGATTTTCTCAATCCGAACAGCATATTCTTGTACGACGATCTCGATAATCTTGACGCTAAAATCCGATCTCTTTTTCCAAAATGCTCGAAACCTGACCGGATAGCTACACAAATCTTGATAGACAGAGTGCTCAGCCCGTCATTTAAAGTCTTTGCGCTACTGGAAGAGCAAATCCAGATGTTTCACAGCACCGCTGAAAGGGTGCTTACAGATGAGCAGTCACGAATACTTGAAGAGACCGAGTTAGACAAAAAGAAGGTGTTTTTCGGAGCAGCCGGAACCGGGAAAACCTATCTTGCCATGGAAAAGGCCAGGCAACTTGCGGATTCCGGCAAGCGGGTCCTCCTCACCTGCTTCAACAAGAACCTTGCCGTAGACCTGAGGCGTCAGATACCGTCTGAGATCACCTGCTCGAACTTCCATGATTTCCTGGTGGAGGTATTGGGCAAGAAAGGTCTCGACGTATCTGTACCTGAACACCCTGATGAGCAGCAGGCATTCTTTAACGACATTCTCCCTGAAATGGGCTTCGACTATTATACAGATGCACCTGAGGCTGCCAGGTTTGATTCAATCATCGTTGATGAAGGCCAGGATTTCCATGAAAGCTGGCTTGTTTGCCTTGAGAGTATGCTGAGAGACAGAGAGGACGGCGAGTTCTACATCTTCGCCGATCCGAACCAGGACCTCTTTGGCGTAGCACCGGAACATCTGATGAGGTTGCCTGTGTCCAAGCACCGGCTAACCAGGAATCTCAGAAATACCGAGACAATAAGTGATTGGCTGGCCCCGTTTGTGCCACACGGGCATCTCAAGCCCGTGCTCCGCGGCGGAATCCCGGTAACATACCACCCCTGGGAAACCCCTCAGGGGGAAAAACGGATGATTGAACGGGAAACCGGCAGGCTGGTTAGCCAGGGTATCAGGCCGGGCAGAATCCTCATTCTTTCGCCTAACCGCCTTGAAAACAGCTCCCTTGCCGGATGTGAGAAAATTGGCTCCTGGCCCCTTGTGGATTTTAGAAGGCTCGGTGCCGGCAAGTTCAAATTGCAGGGCAGCCCAGGAGCCGGTGCTCGGAGAACATCCCCGCCTAGGACACCCGGGAATGCGGTTAGGTTTGCCACAATCCGCTCATTTAAAGGCCTGGAGTCGGATATTGTATTTCTGATAGGCTTAAAAGCCGGCAGGCGGACCTGTACTGACGCCGACATATACGTAGGCGCGTCACGCGCCAGGTTCATGCTGCAGG
>DUTL01000122.1 GCA_012842105.1 Candidatus Fermentithermobacillaceae bacterium
ACTCCTTTCATCCATTTATATTACACATCCGATGATGTCCTAAGATACACATGATGTCTTAAGACACACTCATCAATAGTCAATTCGAGGAGCATCCCTGTTTCGCCTATTTTGCCTTCTGCAATCTCGTCTTTGATGGAAACAGATATTTCGGCAAATCAGTACCAGTACGGTGCAAGATACCATTTTGGAAACGACTTCGGGAAATCTTTCCGGAACAGATCACAGATACGTGGATCACATCCAGTGAGGCCAGATAGACCTGTTTGCCCGGCGTGGGTATTTTGAGAAAACTCCACAGCCCGGGAGTCCTTAATGCCGTTAAGTGAACCGTCTGCTTTCTTGACGGCGAGCATAGGAAACCCTGAGACTGAGGGCCTCCGGCCAGAGTTCTCAAGGCTCTTAAACGAGCCCGCATCATCATATCCGAGAACAAGCCGAGTCAAGGGGGCTCTTCCGACTATGAGAATTAATTCATCCCGGTAAAAAAGATTGAAGGTATCGTCAGGGGATAGGCTGCTTCGTTGTTGTTGCTGAAACTCCTGGCATTTTTCAGGCTGAATGTTTGCTATGCTTGTTAGATTGGATTCGCAACCCTCAGCTCTTGGAAAGCCCGAGGCTTGAACCAATTGCCATAGAGCGTACGTATCTCACGCAAGAGCGCAACGGAGCAAGCTACCGGCATGTCTTTAAAAGTGGCAACCCTGATACAATCAGGCGTCAGCGTTGAATCATATCTGGCCAGGAAGTCAAACAGTAATACATGCCTCATCGGGTGTTATTCTACAGCCGGCTATATCCGGCAATCATTGGCTCATTTCATGCGTTTCATTGCCTGAACGATCTCGTTAAAGCGCCCGGTTATATATCCATAATTGTCCTTTTTGTGAGGAACAATACAGTTACTGCAATCTTTGATACCACCGTCGATATAAGTAAATCTCCCGCCGCACCGGTCACCAAGGGGATAAAGCGGGCAGTAGCAGAACAAGCAGTTGAATTCTTCCGGATCAATCCCGGTGTGGCAGGGAAAGAACTCGCATGCTTTGTTAGTGAAAAAAGCGAACGACTTTCCATGCCAGTACTCGCGCTTTGGATATTCTTCTTCTGTTCGATGGTTTTTCATCAAAACTCCTCCATATTCTAACGGTAGGAAACCATGGCCTTAGGCATGTCCCCCTTGGATTCTATGAAACGTCTAAATAGTCCTTCTGTCCAATTGCCTTTGGGGGATGCCAGATTCGGGCGAGTGGCACGCTACATGTACCATTCAGCCTGATTTACAGTGAAAGTGCCTGCCGAATGGTACTACTGAGCCTCATTTTAGTCTAGTTGTGTCTCGTTTAAACCTCCGTTCCGAAAAATTTTGTTCTTCCAGTTCTTTTAGTTCTCCCAGTTCTCTAGTTCTCCAAATCTCCGATTCTCCAGGCCTACCAGTTCAGCCCTAAATGTTAGGAATCCAGATGCTTAGCTTCTTCACACAGCGTGCGGGTACCTGCTTAGCATCAGGCTTTATCTGCACATGGAACAAAGAATACTGTGTGAAAGTCAAATAGAATAACCGGCGCAACGCTCAGGCAGCAAAGGATCCAATTGCTTAACCGCAGGCATGAGCATGACTGCAACATACAGCTCAGGCGGCTTCTCGGCATGAAAGCAGCCTCATGACACAAAGACAGTCTCGTAGCATGAAGACGGCCTCGTAAGATAAAGGCAGTCTCGCAACATAAAGACGGCGTTGCGGCAGGAGTATGACATGCGCTAGGCCATGTGTATCCAGATTGTTCTAAGAAAGACCAGCAAGAAAGGAAGTTGCTTTAAGGTGAAAGAAGTGTTTTGTGCTGCAATCTGCCTAGCTGTGTTACTGTATATGGCCCTTCCATCCGTGGCAACGGCGGCTCCCTCGCACAGGAGCCATCCCGCGCCCAAGGAAATGACCATATCGGTGCCGGCTGGGGTACAAACAGGCGAAGAGTTCACTGTCAAGATCACACGCAAAATTGACCAAAGACCCATTGAAGGCTCACAGGTCTATCTTATGCCCAGGCACGAGCCTTTTTGCCTGGGTTCCGGAATGAACTACAAACCCCAGTCCGCCGCTCCCAAATCTCTGGGAGCCACCGGCGCAGAGGGAGAACTCAAAGTAACTATCGCATTCCCAGGGGATTTTTTCCTTACCGCTGAAAAGGCAGGTTTCACCCAGAGTTTCCTTGCCATCACTACAGGCGGGGTTGCGGATAAGGCCTCGTTCACAACCAGTAAACAGGTATTTGGCCAGGGCGAACCGGTCGCTTTCACGCTCACAAACGGACTTGCGTCGACTATTACTCTGTCATGCGGAGCGCCGTGGGATATCACCGGGCCTGAAGGTACCATGGTGTTTACGCCTTTCTCGACTATGGCCATCGTAGACGTCAAGCCAGGCGAAACTAAAACATGGACGTGGAATCAGACGGATCAAGAGGGCGGGCAAATCGAACCCGGAATGTATGTGGTCACACTGAGGACGTCGGCCGGGCATATGTCTGCCCGGTTCTGCATCACCGGCCTCAAG
>DUTL01000123.1 GCA_012842105.1 Candidatus Fermentithermobacillaceae bacterium
CCTTACTAAGAATCCAGGCCCTTTCATGGGTTCCTTGACTTTTGAAGAACCTGACCTTGAACGATTCCCCTGTCTTGGCTTAGGATATGAGGCGGGACAGTTGGGCGGAACAGCTCCGTGTGTGTTGTCTGCAGCAGACGAAATCGTGGTTAAAGAATTTTTATCCGGCAAAGTTACCTTTAGTGAAATATATACAGTATTAAAGACGGTCTTAGATAGGTACCAACCCAGAACCGCCGGTTCTATAGATGTTCTGGAAAGGGAAGCAATGTGGGCGGCATCGGAAACCAGGAAAGTGATAAACAGGGTAACGAGAAGGTGACATTTTGCGTGAAACAATAGTAGCTTTGTTGTCTTTGGGGATATTGGTAATCTTTCATGAATTGGGGCATTTCATAGCCGGCAAGAAACTGGGGGTCTATATTCACGAGTTTAGCATCGGTTTTGGCCCGAAGTTGCTATCAAAAAGCTCAGGCGAAACCCAATTTTCGTTTCGAATTATTCCACTGGGCGGATTTGTACGTTTCGCCGGTGAGGAAGGCGAGGACAAAGAGGAAGATACGCATATTCCAAAAGAGAGGCTCCTTTATTCACTTACTCCGGGCAAAAGGTCCTTGATCCTGTTTGCAGGGCCATTGATGAACCTGCTCGTAGCCACCCTGGCATTCTTTCTGGTGTTTTCCTTTGTAGGGTTTGGACGTCCGACAACTGAGATCAGTGAGGTAGTTCCCGGATATCCTGCCCATGAAAGCGGAATGCTGGCCGGAGACAGGGTAATCCAGGTTGAGGATGTTGACGTAGTTGAATGGGAAGATATGGTCAGGGTAGTGCAAACCAGGGCAGGTATGCCTACACGGGTTATCGTGGAGAGGGACGGCCAGGAACTGACGTTTACCCTGGTTCCTGTCGATTCATCGGGGACCGGTGTAATAGGGGTCAGGTCAGGCGTGGAGTTTGCCCGCCTTAATATTTTCCAGGGCATCAAAGAAGGCTTTAAAGAAACTTTCTACGTATCGGCGGCCTGGATCACCGGTATCCTTGGAATGATTGTTGGAAAGGTTGCTCCCGAAGTAACCGGCCCTATAGGCATAAGCCAGATTCTCGGCGAAGCTGCAAGGCATGGTTTAGGCTCGCTTCTCTACCTGGTAGGTGCGATCTCGGCCAATCTTGGCTTGATCAATTTGCTGCCCATACCCGCTCTTGATGGAAGCAGGCTCTTGTTTGCAGGGGTTGAAGCAATCAGGGGAAAACCTATTGACCCTGACAAAGAAAGTCTTGTGCACTTTGTTGGGTTCTTCCTGCTTATGATAGTGTTTCTCGTGATCACGTACAAAGATATTCTCAGGTTGATAGAATAGCCCGGATCATGCCTTCACACAGAAAAGGTTCTAACCCGGTTCGTGCCAATGACTATGATTTCTAACAGGTGATAAAATGACTTGCCCTGCTCCTTTGTTCAGGCGAAGAGAAACCACGCCGGTCCGGTGTGGTGATGTTCTTATCGGGGGAAATGCTCCCGTATCCATTCAGACAATGACGAAATGCGATACAAGAGACGTAAAGGCCACAGTGAAAGAGATCCGGCAAGCTACGGCTCTTGGAGCTCAAATAGTCAGGGTGGCTGTAGTTGACAAGGAAGCAGCCCAAGCTATTGGAGTTATCAGAGACAGAGTATTGTGCCCGGTTGTTGCAGACATTCATTTTGATTATGAGCTGGCTCTTTTGTCTCTGGACGCCGGGGCAGACAAGATTAGGGTAAACCCCGGCAATCTCGGGGGCAAAGAACCTTTGCTCAAAGTGGCTGAAAGGGCCAGGTCTACGGGAGCTGCCATAAGGCTTGGCATTAACTCAGGCTCCCTTGAAAAAGACATCCTTGCAAGTTACGGCTCCCCGACCCCTGAAGCAATGGTGGAAAGCGCCAGACGGCACCTTACATACCTGGAGGATTGCGGCATAGACAGCATTGTAATTTCACTTAAATCATCCCGTGTTAAGGATACTGTAAACGCTTACAGGCTAATGGCTGAACATACAAAATGGCCTTTTCACATTGGTATTACCGAAGCAGGCCCCGGAACTTCAGGCATAGTCAAATCAGCGGCCGGAATAGGCGCCTTAATTGCCCTTGGCATAGGAGACACTGTAAGAGTGTCTCTGACAGGCCCTTCGTACAAAGAGGTTGAAGTGGCCAAGCGCATTCTCCAGTCAATGGAATCACGTTTCTTTGGCCCTGACATAATATCATGCCCTACATGCGGGCGAACCCAGGTTGACGTGGTTTCAATTGCCAACCAGGTGTCACATGGATTGCGAGGCCTGTCAGCGCCCTTGAAGGTCGCTGTAATGGGTTGCCCTGTTAACGGGCCGGGAGAGGCCAGGGAGGCTGATATCGGCGTTGCCTGTGGCCGCGATGGAGGCATCTTGTTCTCCCGTGGCAAAGTATTGGGCAGGGTGGCCAGTGACGAGATAGTGCCTGCCTTGGTCAAACTTGCACAAGAGTATGCAAAATCTCCGGAGGGAATAAAGTGAATCGTATTACCGTTGCACCGTCCAGCGATGATCTCAGGCTAAGCCGGATTGCCAAAGCCCTGGAAGTGGAACCAAACGCCCTCTTTGAATGCATAAGGGTTGTTTCAATATCTGTGAGTATAGAGGACTTTACCTGGTCTGTGTGCCTTGACGTAGCTGATCCCAAATCATGGGCCAGGCAAACAGCTTCCTTGTCACGCACTGAGGCTGAACTGTGTCTGACCGAAATAGGCCAGAAGCTGAGAAACAGAATTCCTGAACTTGAAACAGTATGCTGGGAGCTTCCTGAAAAGTATCATGAAAGCCTGGTAGACCAGCCGCTTGACGCGGGCGGCTCCCTCGCCCACAGGCACTCCGAAAACGGCGTGCTCCTTGGAAGAGCAATCCGTACCCAGCCAGTGCCTGTGGGCGAGGTAACAGGCGGCGAACGGGAGAACGTTACCGTTACGGGGCAGATAGTGGAAATTACATGGAGGCAAGCACAGTCCGGAGATATCTATGGCTCGTTTGTGCTAACTGACAAGAATGACTCAATCAACGTACGGGTTTTTCCCAGGGAAGGTAAGATTGACGAAATTGAGGAAGGCGTTTGGGTGCTGGCAAGAGGCCGTGCCCGTCTTGACCGTTTTGATTCGGAGCCGGTGCTTATGTGCAGTGATCTGTGCTTGATAGAACCTGGGTTCAGGCAAGATACAGCTTCTGAAAAACGGGTTGAGCTTCACTTGCACACCAAAATGAGTTCTCTTGACTCAGTCCTGGATTTGGACAATGCTATCGCCCAGGTATCGGTCTGGGGCCATCCTGCAGTTGCAATCACAGATCACGGAGTGGTTCAAGGTTTTCCTGAAGCGTTCAGGCTGGGGAAGAAATACGGTGTGAAAATCATATACGGAATTGAAGCGTACCTGGTAGAAGATGATGAGAAGGGACAAGCATTCCACATAGTATTGCTGGGCAAAAACCGGCAGGGCTTAAGGAATCTTTATGAACTGGTTACCTTGTCCCACCTCGATCATTTCTATAGGACCCCAAGGATACCAAGGGCCAAACTGGCTGATAAGAGGGATGGCCTGCTTGTGGGTTCGGCTTGCGAAGCAGGAGAATTGTACCAGGCGATTCTTGCCGGCAGAGACAATAGCCAGCTTGAGAAGATAGCGAGTTTCTATGACTACCTGGAAATTCAGCCTTTGAGCAATAATGCTTTTCTCATAGATACCGGGGTAGTTTCGGGCGAAGATGATCTAATGAAGATAAACGCAAGAATCTATGAGCTTAGCAAATCATTGGGCAAACCATGTGTCATGACAGGTGACGTCCATTATTTGAACCCTGAGGATGAAATATACAGAACACTATTGCTGTCGGGAAAGGGTATGAATGATAACGGCGAAAGGCCGGTCCCCTTGTATTTCCGCACTACAGATGAATTGTTGGACGAAGTATCGGCGTACCTGGGTGAAGATGCGGCGAAGGAAGTTGTGGTCAGCAATACCCGGGCCATAGCGTCTTCTGTGGAAGAACTGGCTCCAATTCCCCAAGGTTCGTTTTTTCCGCACCTTCCAAACGCAGATGAGATTTTGAGAGAACTTACTGAACAAGGGGCAAATCGACTATTTGGCAGCAAATGGCCTGAAATTGTGCGCCAGAGAATAGACAAGGAACTTTCAGCTATTATAGGTGGTAATTTCTCTTCGTTATACTTGATAGCCATCAGAATGGTGGAAAAATCACTGGAAGACGGATACTTGGTGGGTTCGCGCGGATCTGTAGGCTCATCTCTTGTGGCCATGCTTACAGGGATTACTGAAGTGAACCCGTTGCCTCCCCATTATGTCTGCCCTAAATGTTACTGGAGCAGGTTCGTCGCAGACGGCTCCTATGCTTCAGGGTTTGACCTGCCGGCTATAGAATGCCCTGAATGCGGAAGCGGGGTCAAACGGGATGGGCAGGATATTCCGTTTGAGACGTTCATGGGGTTTACAGGAGAAAAAGTGCCTGATATCGACCTGAATTTTTCCGGGGAAGAGCAAAGTGAGATCTTCAAGTTTGCTTCAAAACTCCTGGGCAAGCAAAACGTGTATAGGGCAGGCACTATAGCTACAGTTGCCAGGAAGACGGCTTTTGGGTTTGTCAAGCATTACGGAGAATCTAAAGGCAAGGTATTCAGGCGGGCGGAAGAAGTAAGGCTGGCCAGGGGAATCGAGGGAGTGAAGCGCACAACAGGGCAGCACCCCGGTGGAGTTATGGTGATTCCAAAAGGCATGGACGTTCTTGATTTCACACCCCTGCAGCATCCGGCTGATGATCGAAAGTCCGGGTCAATAACCACACATTTTGACTATGATTCGCTGTCAGGGCATTTAGTTAAGGTTGATATTCTAGGCCATGACGACCCCACTGTACTTAAGATTCTCCATGAGCTCACAGGCGTTGATCCTACAACAATACCTATGGATGACCCGGAAACCCTTAAGCTTTTTTCAGGGGATAATCCTGAGAGCGCGGTGGGAATACCCGAATTCGGGACAAGGTTTGTCAGGAACATGCTGGGTGAGACCAAACCGAAGTACTTTGCCGATTTGGTGAGGGTCTCGGGGCTTTCACACGGAACCGATGTATGGGCAAATAACGCAAGAGATCTGATCAGAAGCGGCGTCGCCACCCTTGACCAGGTTATTGCCACACGTGAAGACATCTTCCTGTACCTGATGAAACTGGGGCTGGAACCTGCGTCAGCTTTTGCAATAGCTGAGAAGGTGAGGAAGGGAAGGCCCCTGTCTGACAACGATGTGAAGCAGATGAAAGAATTGTCAGTTCCGGATTGGTATATAGAGTCGTGCAAGAAAATCAGTTACCTGTTCCCGAAGGCACATGCAGCCGCGTATGTCACGAATTCTTTTAGAATCGCCTATTTCAAAGTACACCACCCCCTGGCCTACTATTCGACTTATTTTTCTTTTACAGGTGCTGCGATAACCACGGATTTTATGTACCAGGAGCCCGGGGAATGGAGAGAGTATATTCAGAAAGTGAATTCTAACTCGGCTTCAACTGCAAGAGAGCAAGATATTGCGTCTGCCCTTGAGTTGGCGCTTGAAATGGTTGAAAGAGGTTATGCCTTTGGCCGGCACGATCTGTACCTGTCTCAATCTACCAGGTATATTCCAAGAGATGACCACTTGATTCCGCCTTTTACGTCGATTCCCGGCCTTGGAAACCGGGCGGCGGCTGCTATTATCAGAGCGCGGAAGCAGGGCGAGTTTGAATCTGTGGAAAACTTTAAGAGAAGGACCGGCCTTGGAAAGAAGTTGTGTGAAACTTTAAGAGACCACGGGCTGTTTGCAGGTTTGCCTGAAACTGCACAACTGGCGCTGTTCTAAACCAGGCATACTTCATATCAAGCACACATACGGTGCCAGGTTCATGGCGCCCCATGGACGGTGAGTCTGTTTTTAGCTCCGGCAATGCCCAAGAATGACGGCAGCACAGGGTAGGAAGTAATGGGATGAATGAAAGCCGGTGCAGCATCGTGCATTTGATGCACCGGCAAAAATGGTCATTCGTAGGTGGTCTGGGCCCTCAATGCAATTCTCGCCACGGGGCTGTATATTGCCTTCAGCACCACAGGATAAGCAGCTATCGTAATAATACCTTCAACTATCCTAACGGGCATGATCGCACGGTAATCCAGTCCGAATAGCGTGTTAAGGAAGTATGGGGTCAGCCCCCAGGATACAATCACCACTGCGCATGACACTGATATGCCAAGATGGAGAACTGAAACTTCTGACGGCTTCTTGTTCTTATTCAACATGCCAAAAACGATACCTGGAATTGCGCCAAACAGCGCTGCGGTAAGGGTAAAGTGCGGCATATAACCGCCCATTGGGCTGAGCATGAAACCCAATATGTCGGAAAAGGCCCCTGCAATGAGCCCGTACCATGGCCCCAAAAGCATTCCGGCCATTATGTTGGGGAGCCCGCCGATTCCTACGCGGATTCCTTCTATGCCCCCAATGGCGACACGAAAAGATGCAAACCTGGTCAAAATCACTGACAATGCCAACAGCAACCCTGTCATGGCTATAGATCGAGTATGTCTCATGGTTCCACCCCTTTGGTGCTTTATTGATGCATTGAGGTTGAATTGGATTCGCCTACAACACAAGTATAGCAGACATACAGTAAGGCTTGTCCACCGGGATTCAACACGGTTGGCCCCAGGGCCGGCCGGAAAACATACGATGAAATTTCCACCAAATTACAACGGGGTATATCATTCAGGCTCTTGCATCCGGGCATGTACCGGTGTTAGAATCAAAATGCCCAGAGTGATGAGTCTGGCAATGTACCCTGCTGTGTACGTGAATCACGGTGAAGCTTGAGCCAACACCGTGACAACGGGAGCCTGGACGCTGATGAGCGGAGTGCAGGTCGCGTCAGAGCGAAGCGCAGATGCTCACAGGAGGGCACCCACCTGCTGAGGGCAGGTTCAATGCCTTCCGGGTTCACGGCATGGC
>DUTL01000124.1 GCA_012842105.1 Candidatus Fermentithermobacillaceae bacterium
ACAATATCCGCCATTCTAAGGTTTGCTTCACCTGGGTGATACAACATTTCGTGGCCTGCCCTATGAGGATCCACAAGTACGATGTGGCAATCGGACGGTGGAAATAACGACGTACCTTTTTATGAAACCGATTGCCACATCGTACTTGTGGATCCTCATAGGGCAGGCCACGAAATGTTGTATCACCCAGGTGAAGCAAACCTTAGAATGGCGGATATTGTGCTCATCAACAAGATCGACACAGCTGATCCCAAGGATGTTGATCAGTTGCGCAACACAATAAGGGACGTCTGCCCCAAGGCTGTAATCGTTGAAGCTGCTTCTCCGCTCATACTTGAAGATCCACAGAAGATTACAGGTAAGAAAGTGCTGGTCATTGAAGACGGGCCAACCCTTACTCACGGCGAAATGCCTTACGGAGCGGGAATGATTGCTGCCTGGAAGTGGGGAGCGGGTGAGACTGTTGATCCCAGGCCTTGGGCGGTTGGAAGTATCAAGGAAACACTCGATAAGTTCAGCCACATCGGCTCGCTTTTGCCTGCCATGGGATATTCGCCAAAGCAGGTCAGCGAACTTGAGGAGACTGCCAACAAGGTGCCCTGCGATCTGGTGATAGTTGCGACGCCTATTGACCTTCGCCGGGTAATGAAGATCGAAAAGCCATCGTTGCGCGTAAGATATGAGCTGCAGGAAATTGGAACGCCTGGCCTGGAGGATGCAATCAAGATGGCTGGCGGTATACTCTGAGGAGTGAATTTATCCCGGCTTAAATGGGAATTCAGCAGAGGATTGATTTAACCGCTTGATGGAGCGGCCTGGCCGGGGCCGCTCCTTTCCCTTGTTATGACGAATAGGTGCTGTCATATAGCGTAACACTAGTCTGGGCGAGAAAGAACTGACCCTAAGTTAGCGTAAGAGGAGGCCCACAGCCAGAATGACAGCAGCCCAGACCTTATATGTCATAGCGTTTTCTGTGTATCTCTTATTTTTTTTGCTCTTCGCCAGGTTTTTTGTGTGGAAGCACTACAGTGAAAAGAAGTATTGGAACAGAAGGCCAAGCTTAGCAAAGGAGGAGCTGGAACGGCTTGCACAGAAACTTGGCAAGAAAGCCCCCTTCATAAGCATACTTGTTCCCGCCAGAAATGAGTCTGTTGTGATAGAAAACACCATACGGCACTTGGTGTCTCTTAAGTATCCTGAGAATTCATTGGAAATTCTCGTAGTGACAGATGAGAAAGAAATTCTGGGAACTCACAATGAAAGGCAAAATATTCTCAAAGAGGCACAAAGACTGATTGAAAACTCTTCACAAAAACATCTGATTGGATCCGAAGTGTCGCAGAAAACAAGGGAAGCTATTATTGCTGCCCTTAGCGATTTTGCGCTTACTGAATTCCTGTCTAAGAAATTTGAGGACGACTACTCCCTGGGAATTCCGGAATTGTGCCTGCTTCCTGCCAGGGAACGGCAAGTGATCGTAAGGGACATTTCAATTGAGATCATCAACTGCAGGGGAACCCCCAAGATGAAAACCCTTCGCAGTATTATCAAGTCCACATGTCCTTGGTTGTCCGAGTTGGACATAGACAGGATTTACCCTGCCTCCCTCGCAGTATGCATGCCTGTATTGGCAGCCTATACCCAGCTTTTTGATGATACGAACTATCCGGTACTGAAGAAGGCTATCAATCATACTGCCCGGGCAAACCACGAACTCACCCAGGATATCATCCTGCGTATGACTGAATTCATAGCCGCCAGGGTAGCAACCATACTCAAAAGCGCAGTGAATACTGAAGAACTCAAGAAAAAGCTGCTTGCGGCTTTGGAAGATATGTACCCTACAACACAGGAAATTGTAATCTCAGTGCAGGAAGACTTAAGGCGGCAACACCAGGCGTGCCCTGAGGTAAGACATATTGTAGTGCCTTTTGATTTTGATGGTAACCTGGGCGGTTCAAGGACCGGAATAAGTGTGCCCTCAACAAAAGGGAGGGCGCTCAACTGGGGGCTTGGATTTTTGAACCCGCGTTCAGAGATTTGCGGATTTTATGATGCTGAAAGCAGGCCTCACAGAGACGTGCTTTTGTATGTTGGGTACAGGCGTTTGCTTGAACCCGCAGCTTCCAGGGTTCTTCAAGGGCCTGTATTTCAAGTGAGGAACTTTTACAGTATGAGCCCTTTTTGCAGAATCGCAGCCCTTTACCAGGCCATAGCCCATGATTGGTACCTGCCGTGGCTTTTTCGCACATTGCCTTTTGTAGGCGGCACAAACGTATTTGTCGAAAGAAAGCTGTTGACCGAAATTGGGGGATGGGACTATACCGTACTTACAGAAGATTTGGAACTTGGAGTGAGGGCCTACTTGCAGAGATCAGCATGGCCCGAATATCTGCCTTACCATTCATCTGAGCAGACGCCTCCCAACTTCAGGGCTTTCTTCAAGCAAAGGTTACGTTGGGGAACCGGCCATCTTCAGGTGGTAGACAAGATAGCAGGTGAGCCAATGGGGGAACCTGCTGAAAGGCACAAACTCAAGATCAACTTGATGATTAAAGGGCAACTGGAATGGGTCGCTTACCAGCTGGCCACTTTCGTACCCCCTACTGCTATGGCCCTGCATTACAGAAACCTTCTGGATCCTCATGTAATACCACCTGCCGGGCAGTGGATGCTGAGTATGTTCTCCGTGGTTTACATGGGTTTTACAATATATGCGTTCAAACGGTATAGCGGCCATCTTGATACATCAATTGAGCCCGATGGTCTTGGCGGTTGGCTGAAGGTATATATGGGGCTGCTGCTGTTGCCCCTGGCAGCGTTCATGTTTCCTGTGCCCTACACTGCCGCTCTGGTGCTCAAGACTTTTGGAAAAGAGCCAAAAGCGTGGGTTAAGACCCCCCGGACAGGAGAACGCAGGTTGGCCGTGTAGAGCAGGCCTTGACAGTGCAAGGCATTGCTCAAAGCGCAACCGCACAGTAACGCACGCACCATAACGCGGCATGTACCATGACGCGGGGCGCACTAACGCGGCACGCACCCTACGCACTGTAACCGCCCGGGTAATCGCCTCCTCTAAACGGTTGTTATGGACGTGCTACAGCAAATCGGGATAAGATTACTTTGACGCACTCATGGAATCTGCAATGTCCGGAAGGAGGGTTAAAGCCGGAAGGCTTGTTGTGAAGTGAACTGGCAAACTGTATTTTCTACCTTTACCGTAGTGTTTCTGGCTGAATTGGGAGACAAGACACAACTTTCTACTATGATGCTGGCGGCTTCAAAGAAAACACCCTGGAGTGTATTTCTTGGTTCCGCAATGGCACTGGTTCTGTCTTCGTTTATTGGTGTTTTGGTTGGAGATAGCCTCTACCGGGTGGTTCCCAGTCATATTATTAAGTATTTCGCCGGAGGAGCTTTTGTGATAGTTGGTCTGCTGATGATATCGGGGCGGTTGTAGCATGTTGTGTTTCGACGAGGGTAGGGATATAATCTCATATAGCCACAGGTATGCGCCCGTAGCTCAATCGGATAGAGCGTTGGCCTCCGGAGCCAAAGGCTGCGCGTTCGATTCGCGCCGGGCGCACCATTCATGCATGCGGTTAAGCTGCGCCACAAATGACAAGTCCCTGAAAAAACGAAAGCCTTGTACCCATGCGTTGAACCAAAAGGATATTAATGTGCGTCAAATAATGGTGTAATCATTCTGTAATCAATATGGGAGGAAATATTATGTCTCCGTACGGTTCATACCCTCACCCAAGAACAGGGGTATTTGTGGACGGTTGGAATTTCAAGTATGCAACCTACGATGCCTTTGGAATTCAGGTTGACTTCACAAAGCTGCTTAACTATCTATCTGACGGAAGCATTCTCATAAGGGCTTATTACTACACAGGCGAGTGGACGGTTGAATCAATTGACCAGTATGTGAAGTTGACTTCCCAGGGCGACCCGGAAACCCTGAGAGACGAACTGGAAAACCAAAGACGCCGGTCCCAATCATTCTACAGATTCCTAAACCGGAACGGCTATATGGTTGTCCTCAAGCCGTTGAAGGTTTTTGCAGGCGGCACCATAAAAGCCGATCTTGATCTTGAACTTGCTATTGATATGTTCTCTTTGGTTGATCGTTGCGACAAATTTATTCTCTGCTCGGGCGATGGTGATTTCGTTCCGCTGATCCGTGCCGTAGCCAAGCGGGGTGTACGGATCCAGGTGCTGTCAACGCAACATCCCGATGCTTATGCCAAATGCAACTTCAAGGCCGCAGATGAACTGGTTGATGCCGCCGATGAGTTTATCGAGCTTTATGATATCTTGCCTAAAATCACAAGGGACTGGTCTTCAAAGTGAAACGGACGTTGTCCAGCAAGGTACAAGAAATTTGATCACGCACGATTTCAGGTAGATGTATCGGGAAGACCGGATCAGGGGCATTGTTTATAAGGTCGAATAATTTTTCGCCCAGTTCGCGATATGGACACAGCAGTTCAACGCTGGAGGTGGTTTCCGGGTATTGGCCGCCTGTCTGTATTTCCTTGAGGTGAGCTCTGATCAAATACGCCTCTGGATTCGTATGAGACTCAAACTCATAGCGGATTACGAACTCCCGCCCATCCTGGCAGTAATTTCGTATGCTTTCCTTCGAAACAGCTGTTCTTGTCATTACAATCCTCCTGTTCAATGCCAATCGGGTTATTGTTTGAAAGTTGGCAGTGAGTCCTCCTTCTTGGGGATTGCTGTGGATTCCCTTGTGGACAACCGGGATTCGTTCGACAATTCCTGACAAAAACTGGTTACCCAGAATGGATAAATGGATTACAGGGTTTGGAAGTTCCCCAGCATAACCCGTTGCAGGCAACTAGTGCAAATGGCTGTGTTCCCGAAAAACATCGAAATATGGCGAAATATGAAAACCGTGGCATATATCCGGATTGGGCTTGGAACACAGCGCACGGAGGCTTATTATTCTTATAGCGGGCAATAATGTTATCAGATATTGATTTGTTTTAACCGCGAGGGGGGTAATCAAGACGAAACGCAAAGCAATATGGTTATTGGTGTCAAGTTTAGTGCTGATTATGTCAGTTACAGGTTGTGGCCCTAAGATATACAATGACGGCACTTATACAGGCGTGTCTACGTCTGACGACAAGGGTTTTGCCGTGGCTGAGGTCACTGTGAAAGGCGACAAGATTGAGGAAGTCAAACTAACCGAATTTGATGCTTTGGCATTGGAAAGGGATATGAGCTCCTATGAATGGGAACCGGCCAGACTGGCTAACCGGGAGTTGCCTGCCCGTTTCATTGGCAGGCAGGATGCGAAGATTGAAGCTTACACCGGTGCTACCGCGTCATCGAACAAGTATATATGCGCAGTCTCTTTCGCTCTGGAGAAAGCCAAGAAAACGCCTGACATTGCCACTGAGTATTTTGATGGCACGTTCATGGGCAGGTCTGCAGCTGATGAAATGGGTTACGGTATTGCTCTGGTTACTATTGAAAAAGACCAAATTACCGGTGTTCGTCTGCTGGAGGTAACTGCAGAAACCAGTTTCAGGGATTTTGCTACTTATTCATATACACCTGTGCTTCAGGCAAAAGAGAAACTGGAAAAAGCCATTGTGGAGAAAAACAGCCCACAGGTAGATACATTCAGCGGAGCTACAATTAGTTCTCAAAAGTGGATAGAAGCGGCGAGCAATGCGCTTAAGGCGGCCAGGCTAAAATAAGTTGCTCTGCCTGACTACAGAAAGTAGCAGAAATTGTGTTATAATCACTATCGTGAAATACTTCCTTAAATACACGAAGGGTGGGTGTAAAGATGGCTAAAGTTTATGTTGATGAGGATCTTTGCATTGGATGTGGGCTTTGTGTAGATACGTGTCCAGACGTATTTGAACTGGGTGACGATGGAAAAGCAAAGGCCAAGGATAACGCAGCGGACAACATTGACTGTGCGAAAGATGCTGCGGATACTTGCCCGACCGAAGCAATCATAGTTGAAGAGTAACAATAACCAGAGTAGCCGCCAAGAGAGTGGCTGCAGCTGAAAAGCAGTTGGTGTATACATACTCATGCGGATTTGAGACAACAACACCACTATTTTGTGCCAGGTTCCAGTGTCAAAAGCGAACCTGGCATTTTAGTAAGGGAGGGCATTGTTTTGTCAAAGGCTCATGGAATTCATCAAGAAGCGGTTATTATTGACGGGCACTGCGATACAATGCTATCAATTATGAGCCGTGGGCGTCACCCCAGATCCCCGGCACGTGATTTTTTTGAGAAGAGCGAAGCCGGCCACATTGATCTTCCCAGGCTCATAGACGGTGGGGTTACGTGCCAGGTCATGGCCTTGTACATTGAACCCCAGTACAAGCCTACCGGCTCAGCAAGAAGGTGCCTGGAACTCCTGGATGCGTTTTATGGATTACTTGGCCAATCGGAAAACTTCGCCCTGGCGACAAGGTCACAGCACATTGTTGATGCCAAAGGTAAGGGCCAGGTATGCGGGCTTCTTAGCATTGAGGGCGGTGAAGCTATCGAGGGCAGATTGTCATTATTGAGGAGTTTCTACAGGCTGGGCGTAAGAGCTATGGGGCTTACCTGGAATCAGAGAAATGATCTGGCTGATGGCGTTGGAGAGAAATCTGCGAAGTCAGGCCTTACCGATCTGGGCATTTCCGTGGTCAAAGAAATGGAACGGTTAGGCATGCTTGTTGACGTATCCCACCTGTCGGAGACGAGTTTCTGGGGAGTTGACCGGGTAGCGGAAAGGCCCTACATTGCATCTCATTCAAATGCACAGGCTCTTGCCTCGCACCCTCGCAATCTTACAGATAAGCAGATAGAGGCCCTGGCTGCAAAGGGTGGCGTGATTGGCGTAGTATTTTGTCCGCCGTTTGTTGATGATCAGAAAGCAAATGTTTCTCTCTCCAGGTTGTGTGACCATATTGACCACATCAAGAAAATCGCAGGTATCGATCATGTGGGCCTTGGTTCTGATTTTGACGGGTTCGGAGTATCCCCCGAAAGCCCGCAGGTAATGAAGGATGTATCTGAGATGCCCAAACTTACAGAAGAACTTTTGGGCCGTGGATACACGGAAGACGAAGTCAAGAAGGTCCTGGGTGGTAACTGGCTGAGGGTATACAGGGAAGTCTTGGGTTAGGAGTCTCCCGTTCAACATCCATGTAGGCATCAAGAGACGTTCAGTGATGAGCGTCTCTTTCTTGATGTGGCGGGAATTTCTGAGTTTCTGAACTTGCGTCCCTAGATCTTCTGCTTTGGCCTAACCTATTCAAATTCCTCCTCTCATACCTTCTTTGACACCTGAATCGTGAGGAACCTGTGGCTGTTCAGTGTCTTCTTGAGAGCCGCCGGTCGCCAACTCCATTGTTAGCAGGCCCGGCAACTGGAAAGATGGATTTTCAGTCACTAACAGATACGTCATTGCCACCTGTGCAGGTTGAATCAGGTTACAGCGTGGATGCGCAAACGTCATGTGATATCCGGGCTAACGGAAACTGATTGCAGTTACTGCTGTGACTGATGAGGACGATTCCGTTGGCCGCGTGTTTCCCTGGCCATTGCTCTTGTTAGGCCTGCTCTGTATTCCGCTGACAACCGTTCAAGAGCCTTGATGTAAGGGCCATTAAGGTCAACCTGTCTTATCGGAAAGTTGCGGGGAAGTTTGGCCAGGAGCTTCTCGAGGGTAAGGTCTTCTGCTGTGAAAACTATCAAACTAATGCCGTTTTCCTGGCACAACGACTGTTTCATCAAATCCCGTGCTCTCCTCTGTTCGAACTGTGCTTTATCTGGAAATGCTCTGGTGGTTGAGAAATGCTGAGGCCCGTGGTATTCAATTCCCGTATTCAAAGACGGGATGAACCTGTCAAGTTCCATTAGTTCCCCGGTTAGGGGGTTCTGGAGGAATGAAGGCCGTGGGTTATCCACGTAGTCGTCGGTAAGCAACAGGTAGTTCAACCATGCTTTTATGAGGTATTCGCCTTTGAGCGAGCTTGCGCTGTAACCAACGTGTAGGTCTTTGGCCATCTGTTCTTGGATAAATGGAGGTATTGCGGGTAAGGGCACGATGTTTACGCCTTTCTTTGATTTAACGACCCATCCTTGTTGGACAAGGTAATCGCATAGGCGCGATGCTCTTGCTCTGCTAATTCCGGCAAATTGTGCAAGTTCCGTAATAGATGTAGGATGGTAAATCTGGGTAATGGCATACATCAGCTTCGCGACCGGTGGGACGAGCCTTTCGTCCAGCAACGTTTTGGGGAGAACTATAGAGTTTTTCATGCTTACCACCTTCGGTTAATCTAGGCCCGTATGCGTTGAAAACGCTGGAATTCTGAGATTTTCAAGCCAAAGAATTTCTTGGTTAAGACATTTGGCGTATTGTAGGTTAATTATCTATAAATTGGCAAACTTTGTCAACCTATTGGGTTCCACCGCACGTATTTTTGGTTATCCAGCTGATTGGTGTTTTCTTGGCCATAGGCAGATTTATGTAGGCGCAAATGTTGCGGGGGAAGTGTGTTAGAACATGACATATCCGGGGTGGAAGCGTGCGCG
>DUTL01000125.1 GCA_012842105.1 Candidatus Fermentithermobacillaceae bacterium
ACAGGCCCGTCAGCGACCAGCCGGCCCTGCCCCTTCCGCCTGTGGAAGACGACCCGCCCAATGCCAACGGGTTGCCGCCGGGTGTAGCTCGGGGCTAAGCTACCAGAAGGCCAACTCATGGAAAGCCGGGAACGCTGTTCTGACGCCTCCCGGCTTTTTCTGCAAGCCACAATCTCCAAATACAGGGTCCCAGCAGCAACTCAAATCCATTTCGAATACACAGGGCTCTACTGTACCTAAGAACTGGTCGGCAGGAGAAATAATGCAGAGGCAGGAACTGAGGAAGGAGCTCTGCTGTACCTAAGAGCTGGTTCGACAGGCAGATTCATCCTATAATCTATTTGACACGGTTTGCGACAGCAAACTCCATAAATCGATTTCATCTTGTCTAATGAGGGTGATAAGCTTTGTCTTCTCTCGAAATCTTCGCCCGGAACGTTAAGACACTCTTGATCCAGAGAAATTTGAGGCTTAAGGACCTTGCTGAGAAAATCGGCCTCTCTGAATCTTACCTTTCATTGGTTCTCAACGGAACAAGACGGAACCTTGGGGATAAATATAAGGACCGCATTGCAGCTTTTTTTGGCATTCCTATCTCTCAATTGTACTCAGAGGTTCCTACATTTTCTGACACAGACAATATGCAAATATACCCTGAAGACCCACTTAGGGCTGAAACTAAAGGTATAGTCGATGCTTTCATAGAAAACACTAACCTCCATTCCAAGGAAATTCCTTTTTACCTGGCTCTTGCTACCCTGTCAGATCATGAAGCCCGTTCAATAAAAAAGTACTTCACGAGGGTCCTCGAGAATTTCGCGAAAAGCGATTCCCAGCAGAGCAAGCACCGTGAGTTCAATTTGCTGGGTTTGTCAACCAAGCAACGCGAACTTCTCCTTGCGTGTTCCCTTGCCGGCAACAACGCAAGAATCGAGTGGATAAAACCTCTCTGCCAGATGGAAGAGCACAAATTCCAAGGCACCATGGAAGAACTCATAGCACTCGATCTTGTTTCAGTCGTTGAAGATATCTGTGGCAACCGGGTACTCTTGAAGAGAAGTCTTAAAGACGTTCTTTCATCCCGGTACACCCAGGATAAATTGAGGCAGCTCTGTTTTGATCTGGCCACGTCCATGGAGTCTTACCCCGACGACAATCCCAGCTTTTTTCTGGGCCTGGCCCGTACACTGGTTAAAGCAGGGTTGACCTCAAAAGCGCTTCCCTATTTTGAAAGGGCGGCTCGCGGCTACCAGGATAACAGGTTGTGGGATGTAGCCGCTAAGATATGGCATGAAACATCCCTGGCCTATGCAGTGCTGAACGACCAACGCGAAAGAGGCAGATGCTTGTGCAAATGTGCTCAGTCTCTTGCAGAGAAGAAAGATTTTGACGGAGCCGACATTATGGGCAGTTATGCGTTCCAGGTGTTTCAAGATACTCAATTCGAGGACATGCTTACCTATGTATGTCTTACAATGGGAAACATACACTCTAACAACAACCACACCAAAGCAGCTTCATGGTACAAGAAAGGGCTGGCTTCTGCCGGCGGTGCGTCGCCGAACTATGGCCACCTTCTTATGAACCTTGCAACCTCGTATTTCGCCCAGGGCAGGATAAGCCAGGCTGAGAATGCATTGACCCAGGCCCGCCAATGGATACAGGCCCATAAACCTCTGGAAGCAAACAGGTTGGCGTCCCACGCGGATCTTATGTCAGGGCTCATTGAGTTCCAGCGCAGGAACTGGAAAGCGGCAAAGCGCTACTACCAATCATCAATAGAGAATGCACCTGAAAGGTTCCAAGGAGATTTCGCAGTGGCTTACCATAATTTGGGCATGATTTTCTACCGTGAGGATCATACCGGTGAAGCTCTTAAGTACCTTTTGAAAGCCCGGGAACTATTCGAGCAAGATAACCTCCAAAGCCGTTGGGCTTACACAGGAGTCGAAATCGCCAAAGTTCTTGTACGGGAAGGCCGTACCGGGGAGGCCACTTCACTTCTTGAAAAGATTCCATCCATGCTTGATGAAACCGCTCGTACAGAACTTGGCTGGGTGTTCCTGCTGAGAGCTTGCATAGAGAAAGCAAACGGCGTATATGAGCAAGCCAAAACCCTGGCAACCTACGCCATAGAACTCTTCCGGCAAGAGGAGTCAGGCAGAGATGCCGCATGTGCATCGCTGTGGCTTTCCAGCCTAATGGAAGAAACAGGGGATACAACAAGGGCAGATCATCTTAGGAACACAGCATACACAATATACTCAAGAAACCACTGGGATCTTAGGGAACTACACAGGGAGTGCAGCCTGTTGAGTTCAAGGCATGGCTAAACCAGGCCAGGCCGCCATTAGAAACGAGCGGCGGCCACGCAGCCCCATTTATCATTGCTATTGGAGACAGCCGCTCAGCAGGTTCACGCCTTGCGTCGTACCCTCACTGCGCTTTCGATTCTGGTAAGCCCTTCCTCAAGAATCGATCTCGGGCATCCTACATTCAGCCTCATATAGCCTTCTCCTTCAGGCCCAAAAGCAGTGCCATCGTTTAAGCCTACCCGGGCCTCTTCAATGAAAAAGCTCCTCAATTCTTCAGGCTTCAAGCCCAGGCCGCGGCAGTCCAACCAGATGAGATAAGTGGCTTCAGGATTCATAGGTTTTATCTCAGGCACCTTGCTCCTAAAGTAAGCCATAGCATAATCAATGTTACCCTTGATATAGCCCAATACCTGTTCGAGCCATTCGTCTCCGTACTTAAACGCAGCCTCCATGGCGACCAGCCCGAGAAGGCCTGGCGAACCCATGAGCCTGCCTCGCGCCTCGTTGAATTTCCGCCTTAGCTCTTCACTGGGAATAATACCTTCCCGGGTTCCACACAGCCG
>DUTL01000363.1 GCA_012842105.1 Candidatus Fermentithermobacillaceae bacterium
CACGATCACAGTGGTAAGAGAGACTACCAGGCTATTCCAGAGCCATATCACGAAGTCCTTTTCGAGTATGAGAGTGCGGTAGTTGTCTAAGGTTGCATCCTTCGGTATCAGCGAAAGGTCAGTAGAGAGCAGCTGCGACCCTGGGCGCAATGAAATTGTGACTACGCGCAAAAACGGGTAGAGCGCAATCACCGACGCTGTGATCAATAGGAGATGAATAAGGAGTTTCTTTGCAGGGCTATCCCCTTTTGCACTCGTGAAGAACCTATGTTTACGAGGAATTCCCTTGCTCATCACTCTGCCACCTCCTCGACTCCCCTGGTCACCCTCAGGTAGATCCATGTGAAAATGAGCAACAGCACAAGAATCACGGTGGAGTAGGCAGCCCCGAAACCATATCTGTAGAACTCGAAAACCGCCTTGTACAGCGAGGTTACCAGGATATCAGTTCCCTCCATCGGTCCGCCCTTGGTAATCAAGTAGATCACGTTAAAGTTGTTGAAGGTCCAGACGATACCCAGTATAATCGCGGGCGTCAATACCGGCTTCAACAGCGGCATGGTTATCGACTTGAACTGCTGCCATCCTGACGCTCCATCTATCTGGGCAGCGTCATAGTACTCTGGAGAGATGCTCTGAAGCCCTCCCAGTATCACAACCATCATGAACGGAATGCCTAACCAAACATTGACGATTATGACGGCAAGGAAAGCCCATTTAGGGTCCGACAGCCACTGAATCGGGGCAAGTCCCAGCCGTCTTAGAAAAACATTGACAAACCCATACTGGTAGTGGAATTCGTTTTTCCATGCAAGGGCGGCAATCACTTGGGGAATAGCCCATGGTATCGTCAGCAGAGTACGGTATATCGCCTTGCCGCGGAGTGGGCGGTTCAAAAGGATCGCCAGAAATAGCCCGCCCAAGACATGGAAGAAGACATTGACCACTGTCCAAACCATCGTCCTAAGGAGCAGCTGAAAGAAGGTTACATTCTGAAGCACAGGAGCCCTGAACACGTCCAAGAAGTTCTGGACGCCATATGAGAGGCCCACCGCAAACTCCTTAAATCTGTACATGCTCATGTTGCTGAATGCCAGTTTGAGGTTGAACCCGAACGGGTATATGATCAGCGCAATTACGGCTATGAGAGCGGGGAGCATCAACATGATGGGCAATGAGTGTTTCAGCTTCAGCCACTTGTGCAGGACGAGATATGCGAGCGCTTCCAGAATTGCAACCCCGGCAGCCAGAAACGCGAGAATTCTTCCAGCCTCCATTAGCCCACGGGACGCAATATCCCACGTTAAGGGGGTCACTTCCATCGCCTCCTGGGGATACGGTCCGGGTTGTGCCACGAGGCCAACCCGGACCGCTAAAGCTTCATCGTTTATGCCTACTTCATCATCTCGCGAATTAGTTTCTCACAAGCATCCTGCATTGCCTTGGCCGCATTCTTTGGCGTCATCTTTCCTGCCATAACTGCCTCCTGGTTGGGCCTAATGGCATCCCATGCCGCTCTCATCTCAGCAACAGTGGGCATAGGCTTGCCGACGACCATCTGATCGGCCGAGCCCTTGAGAATCGGGTCAGACGCTATCATCGGACTCTTGAGCGCCGTAGCCGTAGCGGGCAGACGCATGTGCTTTTCCAGGAAGCGCAGTTGCACCTTGTCGGATGAGATGAACTCCACATACTCCTTTGCGATCTGCAACTTCTCGCCTGTCAGATAGTCTGGAATCATGAAGTATATTCCTGAAGTCATCGGTGCAGGCCAAAGCCCAGTCTGACTTACAAGTGGTATGCGTGCAACGCCAAGGTCGACGTTCTTCTTCACCTCAGGCGTCTGGTAGCCGGTGAGCGCCCAGTCCCCATTTATCAGCATGGCGGCTTTGCCTTCCTTGAACAGAGCGTCCGCTGCATCGTAATCGCACTCAACCGGCACGATTTTGTGGACAAACTTGAGATCCTGCACAAACTGGAGCGCGTTGACCATTGCCGGCGTATTGAGCGTAGGCTTTGTGCCATCGAGAGGCCAGCCTCCGAACCCGCCCAGCCATGGTGCAAAGAAAAACGGCTCGTTCAAGTTGTAGACGAGTCCGTACTGGTCGGGTATTCCGTCTTTGTCCAAATCGCGCGTGAGTTCCTTGCCGATTTTGATCATCTCGTCTGTGTTCTTGGGAGCCGTCTTTATCAGATTCTTGTTATAGAGAAGCATCAAGTGGTTGCCAACGCTGATGGGCACTCCCCATGTCTTGCCATCCAGCTCCACGCACTCAAGCCCTGGCCTG
>DUTL01000360.1 GCA_012842105.1 Candidatus Fermentithermobacillaceae bacterium
ACGTGTCGGTTCATCCATTAGAATAATATCTGGATCCATTAACAACCATTTTCCCACGATCACTTTTTGCTGGTTTCCACCAGAAAGGGAACGTATCGGTACAGTCTGTTTCGGCGTCTTAACGTTGAGTGAGTCAATAACCCATTTCGCATCTTCTCTTATGCGCCTATCACTAAGGAACCCCAATCGGTGCCTACATTTCTCGATATTTACAATGACTGAATTCAAAGCAACGCTCAAACCGGGGAATAGGCCGTTGAACCGGCGCTCTTCGGTACATAGCGCAAAGCTATTCTTTATAGCATCATTTGGCCCTTTGATAAGTATTTCTTTGCCCTTATGGTAAATTCCACCTGACTTCTTCTTCCTGATACCGAAGATGGTTTCCAGCAATTCAGTCCGGCCTGAACCCAAGAGTCCCGCAATACCAAGGATCTCGCCTGAATGTAATTCGAAGCTGATATCCCTAATAGATCTTTGAGCGTCTTCAGCCAAATCTTCTACTCTTAGGACAACTTCACCAAGCTCGTTCGTCTTAGATGGAAATCGTTGTGTTAGTTCACGGCCGACCATAAATGCTACAACTTGATCCATGGTGATATCTTCTATTCTAGATGTCGTAACTAATTTTCCATCACGCAAGACTGTAATGTCATCCGCAATCTCAAAGACTTCTTCCAGTTTGTGTGAAATATAGACTATGCCAACACCGTTTTTCTTCAGCTGATTTATGATATTAAACAGGTAAGAGACTTCTCTATCAGTCAATGAGGAAGTCGGTTCGTCCATTACAATGATCTTGCAATTATATGAAATTGACTTGACAATATCTACTAACTGCCTCTGAGACACAGTGAGCCTACTCAATTTGCTTCTTGGATCTATGTCCATACCCAAGTCGTCAAATATCTTCTTGGTATCCTCATACATCTTCCTCTCATCAACAATCCAACCTTTTACCGGATACCTTCCGAGCCAAACATTATCCATAATATTGCGTCCACGAACCTGTTCCAGCTCTTGATGAACCATGGAAATGCCATGCATTAAAGCGTCGTGCGGCGAAGTTATGTCTACTTCCTCTCCATTGATCAGGATTCTTCCAGTATCCTTCTTATATACCCCGAAAAGGCATTTCATCAAAGTAGACTTGCCGGCGCCGTTTTCCCCAACAAGGGCGTGTACAGTCCCTCGCCTTAGGCTAAAGCTTACATCATCCAAAGCCTGAACACCGGGAAAAGCTTTGGATAGCGCAATCATTTCTAACAGCAACTCGTTATCGCTCGCTTCTAACAATCCCTTCTCCCCCAAAATCCTATGAGAATTCGGAATCTCACTATGGCTCCAATCACAATCCCACGGCAGCAATACGAAATGCCGCAAATAACGAGCAGAGAAAACATCCTGTCCAGGCTTAAAGTCCTGCAATATGCCATCAAATCGAGGGGACGGACGTCAGGTAATCAGCCTGACGTCATTCCTCTCATAGAACCGTCCATAAGGCCTCGCATAAAGCTCTCTGCAGGCTTCAGCAACTTCATGCCTCCACTGCCCACCGAACCTCTTCCCGCTCATTAGGCGGCAGGACTTCTCTCACTCCGTCGACTCAGCAAACATATGGAGGAACAAGGATAACGGCGGATCCGCCGTTATCCTTGACTTCAAC
>DUTL01000126.1 GCA_012842105.1 Candidatus Fermentithermobacillaceae bacterium
CTAACACATTGAAGCCGGCTTCTGTAGCTACCCTGAGAGCGTACTTTGCGGCTTGGAAGCCAGAAGCCTGACGTCTAAGGCCCACGCGCACAGGCATCTCCCGCTTGGTTTCCTGTGCCTGTATTGTAGCATCTGGTTCAAGCGGGCATCAAAATTTGCTCGGTTGTGAGAATTGCCCGCTGATTTGCACATGATAAGAGAGCAATCACAATAGGTGGTGTGGCCATTGGAAGCGACAACAACCGGTAAGCCAGAGGGCATTTTTAACACCGTTGAATTGGAACCGGGTATAGTGTTCCGTTACCTTCCCGGATCCAAATGGAAAACCCTGTCTATTAACGTCTTCTGCAAACTTCCCGTTATTGAAGACAGGCTGACGTCTTTGGCTCTTGTGCCTAGGTTGGCTGCAAGGGGTACGGCAAATCTCCCTACTATGCAGGATATCTCACGGTTTCTTGAAGATATGTATGGTGCGGGCATGGGTGCAGATGCCAGGAAAGTCGGGCCGGTCCAGGTAATCAGGTTCGGCATAGACATGCCGTCTCCGTCTCACCTGGATAGTGACGTGCTCGGGGCGCCTGAAGGTTCAATTGTCTCCCAAGCACTCTCCTTTGTCTGGGATGTTGCCGCTCGCCCAAACATTGAGAATGGCGCCTATCCACAAAACGTATTTGAAGTTGAACGAGATGAGCATCGGCGTGCCATAATCGGGATTATTAACAACCGCTCTCATTATGCTACGGTACGTCTAATACAAGAGATATCCCAGGGAGATCCCAGAGGGCTTCCGGCATGGGGATCTTTATCAGGCCTGGAGTCAGTTGATCCGCGGGATACGTGGGATACGTGGAAGCAAACCCTTTCGCAGTGCCCTATTAGCATATACGTCGTAGGGGATGGGGCTGAGGAGGTGGGTGAACTACTAAGCAGGCACAGGCTGTCGTTTCCGTCTGGCAGATCTGAACAGATATTGGATATATCAACGCAACTTGACCCTCCCGTATTGCCAAAAGACGTTCTGAGGGCCCAGGATATTCTTCCGGGAGAGCAAACGGTTCTATGTATGGCTTTTGGGACCGGAATCCGTGAGGGAGATCCTGATCTGCCTGCCATGTTGTTTTGCGACGGTATCCTGGGGGGATTCCCTCACTCGAGACTTTTTACTGTTATAAGAGAGCAGCAAAGCCTTGCATACTTCGCAGATACAACCCCAAATACATGGAGAGGCTTAATTATGGCCTTGGCGGGAATTTCCGATGCAGACAGGGAAAAAGTTGAGAATCTGATTACAGGCCAGGTTGAAACGATCCGGAAAGGAGATATTTCAGAAAGAGAAATGGAGAGTACCAGAATAGGGCTGGTGAGGAGATTAAGAACTGAAAGCGATTCTCAGAGCACCCTTATCAGGCGGTCATTGAACCAGGAGATCCTTGGAGGGATGGCTACGCACGAAGAACTTGCAGATGCTATTTTGAAAGTGACCAAAGAAGATGTAGTCAAGGTTGCATCACAAATGGAGCTCAAGGCTGTATACGCCCTGAGGGCGAAGGGTGATGATGCTGTTTGAATAAACTTGCCACTCTTAGAGATGAACTTCTCAAAGAAGAGATTCACGGAGCGGTGATTGACGGCATAAAGGTTTTTGTATTGCCCAAGAAGGGTTTTCGGAGAAAGTATGCAGAAATTTCGGTTCATTACGGGTCTAACGATAACGCATTCGTACCTTACGAAACGGGTGAGCAGGTTAACGTTCCTCCTGGAATAGCTCATTTTCTGGAACACAAGATGTTTGAGAAGGCATGGGGAGAAGCTTTTTCTGCGTTTGCGGGTATAGGAGCCTCAGCTAATGCATACACAGGAAACAACTACACGTCTTATCTTTTCTGGACCCTTGAAAACTTCCCCGAGGCTTTGGAACTTCTCATGGAGGTTGTATTCTCCCCGCATTTCACTGACGAATCTGTAGAGAAAGAAAAAGGCATAATAGCCCAGGAAATTCGCATGTATCAGGACCAGCCCGGTTCCAGGCTTTTCAGCGAGACACTGTCGTCTCTCTTTCTCAAACACCCGGTACGTCTGGACATAGCCGGCACCGAGAGTTCCATTCAACAAGTAACCAAGGAACTTCTCTACCTTTGCCACACAAACTTTTACTGCGGAGCTAACGCCAGTTTGTATATGGCAGGTGATTTCGATCCAGGTGAAACTTTGGATCTAGCTGCCGGGATTATTGCAAAATCCGGGCTTAAGCCTTACAAGCCGCCTTCCCGTATCCGTCCCCGGGAGCCTGATGATGTAGGCGCCAATGTCAGGGTTGCTATGCCTGTACCTACTCCTTTGTTTCAAGTGGGGTGGAAAGATAACAACCTTAAAGACGGCCGCGAGATGATACTGCGTGAGATTTCAGTAACTATGCTTCTCCAGCTCATGTTCGGGCGGAGTTCTTCATTCTTTGCCAGAGCTCATGAGGAAGGGTTGGCTGACCGCCTTGAGTTCTCATACGAGGCATGGCCTGATTATGGATTTGCCTTTGTTGCTGCTGAGAGTGCTGATCCTGACAGGCTTGGCGAGATGGTCCTTGACGAAATTGATAGAATCAAGGATGCAGGGGTTAATTCCACGGATTTTGAAAGGTTAAAAAGGGCGTTGTTGGGGCGGTTTATTACGTTGTTTAACTTCCCCGACACAGTGGGGCAGTTCCAGGTTCACCTGTTCGATGTGGGCGAAGACGTGTTTTCGTTCGGGTCTATGCTAAGAGAGCTTGACCTGGATACTGTAATGTCCGGCCTGGACAGCCTAGACAGGCAGAGATCTGTGACTGCAATTGTCAGCAATGACAGTAAGAATAAAGAGGGCTGATGCCTGCTTTTCTTAGGAGGGATGTGCCGCAGCGCCCTTGAGCCTGGCAGGTAGTTGCTGTTCGTTGCGGACAGGCTGTCTGTCTTACAAAGGTACCGAGTTTTTGGCAGATTGAAAGTTGATGAGCGGCAAGGCGCAAAGGCTTGACAAAAAGCCTCTTGGGTATTCGTACAATGAGCTGAAACACTGATCGAAGCAG
>DUTL01000127.1 GCA_012842105.1 Candidatus Fermentithermobacillaceae bacterium
ACGGCTGTTGAAAAGCGGAGATCCCTTGCCAAGTACCGGCTAGCGGATGGAGCCAAAGAGTTTCGCGTCAGCCTTAGGTCTGACAATCTGGGGCTTGTTGGGACTCTCGATATGCTCATATCTGGCGACAACGGAATATATCCGGTGGAGTTTAAGAGCACGTTTGGAAGCCTGGGTCTTCACCATAAGTACCAGCTGGTTGCCTATGCCATGATGGTCGAAGAGGCTAGAAGGCGCCCTATTCGTGCCGGTTTTGTGTATCTCATTCCGCAAAAGCGCATTGAGATGGTAATCGTTGATGAAGGCACCCGGTTTTACACAAAGAAACTATGCACAGGTATCCGAAACGTGATAGAAAGTGGCGTCTTGCCTGCGGGCACGCGCAGAACAGGGCGGTGCAGGGATTGTGAGTTCAAAAACTACTGCAGGGATACTCAGTAGGGAAACGGGGGTTTAAGTTGTGTATTTCTTGTCGTCCGAGGAGTCAAGATGGCTTCTAAGATGCTTGGTTCCCAAGAGCAGAGAGGCCGGAGTGGCTGAAGAATTGAGAGGTTGGAACTGGCCTTCCCCTCCGTTGGAGCCTCCGTATGACGTTAAGATTCCCTTATATCAGGTTGCCGGGAAATACTGCCCCACAGGCCGGGATCTGTTTTTGAAGCGGGTCGAGAACATAGAAACCAAGCCTGGGAAAGCCATGGTAGCCGGCAGCAGCTATCATGGAGCGGTAACCCAGATGTTTACTGAGGCCAAAAGGCTCATCTATCTTTACGGGGTTGCCGGGGCGGGCAACATTGAACACCATTTGCGCGAATTCCGCCCAAGGTTTCAAGTGCCTGAGCATTTGGCAGATAACCTGACTCAAGAGGATCTTTGCTCAATTGACGAAGGTATTAGCAAGATAAGGGACTTTCAGCTGCCAAGGCTTATTGCACGAATAGGCGAGGTTGTCTCCAAGCAACCGTTTATCGAGTCAGATGCGTTGGCTTCTATTTCGGTACCTGTGGTCTGCGAGTACAAGTTGGATGGAACATTCCTCGGGTTAAGCGGTTTTCTCAGTTGTGATGCTGCATTTACCGGAGGGCCGGTGATTTTCGACCTTAAGTTCGGCCGGAAACAGGATTTTCATAGATTAGGCGCTACAGGCTATGCGCTGGTGATGGAAAGTCTATTTGAATTTCCCGTAGATACCGGTTGTATCGTATATGTAGACATGCGCGGGGATGTACCCTCTATATCCCGGGAGCTCTTCTTCATAAGCGATGAGCTGCGGCAATGGTTCATTGACGAGAGAGACGAGAAATTGCAGATGTTGTATGAAGAATCGGACCCGGGAGTTGCTCAACAGTGCCCAGGTTATTGTTCTTATGTGACATATTGCCGGGGCTTGAGCAAGGGGGCGCAAACCGGAACGTAGTTGCGTAATCTACATCACGATACATTGCTATTTGAAGTACTGTGGCGATTGAACCTTTCACCGTGCAGCCGGAGATACTAGCTAAGAGGCTGGCCGCATAAGGTGATTGTTTTCATATTGTGGTGGTTGAATGCCGCAGTGAGCGCAGTCCTATCCAAGGCAAGAGAGACTAACAAGGCAGAAATGTCAGAAGTAAGCTGGTGTCTATTGGGGATTCTGTACCTATCTGTGAAGTGCCAAATGGCTAATGGAGAAGGAATCGTGCCGTAGGAGAGAGAATCTAAGCTGCAAGCTGTGATACTTCGCTCTTTGGTGAGTTCCGGTGAGGCATGTTGGACTGG